>JAGQPO010000958.1 GCA_020426665.1 Planctomycetales bacterium | reverse complement strand
AGTGGGTTGTCGGAATAGATATCACGTTTGCCGATTTCCAAGAACCGGCCTCCGGTGCGTAAGATCGAAAGACCGGTCTTGATGGCTTCACCGGGCAACGAGTTCAGGACGACATCGACCCCTTCGCCATCGGTATGTTCCAGCGTATGACGTGCGAAATCCAATGTCCGCGAGTCCATCACGTAATCGACGCCTGATTTGCGGACGAACTGCCGTTTGGCATCCGTTCCGGCGGTTGCTAAAACAGTTGCTCCGGCCAGGCGAGCCAACTGGGTTGCGGCGATACCAACGCCTCCGCTGGCGGCATGAATCAGGACACGTTCACCTGGGCGGATCCGAGCACATTCATCCAGCGCGTATTGGGCCGTTAAGAATGCGATCGGAATCGTTGCGGCCTGGTCGTGCGACAGAGATTTCGGTTTCTTCGCAACCAAACTCGCGTTGACAATCACATGCGTCGCGAACGATCCGGGTGCGACGGCGATCACTTCGTCTCCAACTGAAAAATCGACCACGTCGGATCCGATTCGGTGCACACGCCCACAGCATTCGGCGCCCATCAGGGCGGGACCGTCGGGAAGTCCAGGGTAAAGATCCAGCGACTTCATGACGTCACTAAAATTCAACCCAGTCGACAAGATTTCGATCTCGACTTCGTTCGCCTGCAACGCACGTGACGCCATCGTTTCATAACGCAGTTGGTCAATGGATGCCGCGTCGCCGGGACGCAAAATCGCGGGCAGACGACGGCTGCTCTCCGGGTGCAGGGGCTGTTCATTTGCCGGAACGAAGCGGCGTACCCAGCGAATCGAATCGCGAATCATGACTTCGTCCTCGCGATCACAGCGTTCCACTAGCTCACGCATCAATTCTGCGCACGGCGCACGTTGATCCGACTGGAAATCAATCAGTTTGGTACTCAATCGAGCACACTCACTGGCAATAACGCGACCGAATCCCACCAGCGGCCCCGATGCGATCGAGATCGCCTGCATCGTATCGTCCGGCGGCTGGGAGTCGCGTGTCACGATCGAAAGCCTTGCCACCGTCGTTTGCAAATTTGCGTCGGCAGCGGCCTGCCACGCAGCGGCAAGGTGCAGCGGCGCGAGCGTGGTCAGCAGCGTCGACTTGTCCAACGTGTCGCTTGATAATTCAACGTTCTCGGGACTGTCCAAACCCCACAAGTAAACAATGTCGCTGACGCCGTTGCCGACATCGGTCAGCAGGCGATCGAATTGTTCTCGGCTGTCCGGTTCAATAATGAACGAGTCATCGCGCAGTCGTTTGAAACTTGTTCCGTGCTGGACCGTAATGACTTGATCATTGACTGGGAATCGATCGACGATCGTCATCCCTGTTCCACTTTGATCGGAAAAGACCAGCCACTTGCGGGGCGATTCCGACGGCTTGGTCGATCCGCTGCGGTCCGCCGGTTTCCACACATATCGATACAACAGTTCGTCGGTCGAAGGCTTGGTGGACGTCCCCGACACACGCACACTTTCAAATCCGCGGATTGCGATACAGTGTTGTTTCGAATCGTCATAGATGTCGATATTCGCGACCATTCGATAATCGTCTTTTCGGACGATACGCACATGAGCCGTCAATCGCGAATCGCCTTTGGAGAAGATGTCCAGCGAATCGATGCGCTGCGGCAAATACAATCCACGCACGGTGTCTTCGAAGTCGGGGTCGGCAACAATCATGCCGTGGAAACAACTGTCCAACAGTGCCGAAGAAACCGAAATCGCATCGCCGTTTTGCAGCGATTCACACGGCAGGTCGATCGTAACCACCGCCTCGTTCGGTTTTCGATACCCTTCGCTGACACCGCGAAAGCGTCTGCCGTAATTCAGTCCAAGTCGCTCACAATGCGCATAAACTCGTTCGGCGGAAACCGGATCGGACAACTGTTTTTGCAGATCGTTCGGGTCATCAGTCCGTCGCCCGGTCGCCGTGGTTGATGCCAAATCTACGGTGGCCAGCGGCTGCCAATCGGAATCGTCAACTCCACAGGTTGCCAAATTGATTTGACGACGTTCTTTGTCGAATCCGACCTGCAATCGGATCGGCGTGTCGTCGGATAACAGGCAAGGATTTTGCAGCGAAAATCCGCGCAGCGAAACCGATTCGGATTGTGTGACCTGCTTCGCCGCGGCGACGGCGAATTGTAACATCGTTGCCGCCGGCATCACACACGAGTTGCGGACGCGGTGGTCGGCCAATGATTCATGGACGCGAAGATCAACGTGCGTTTGCCAACATCGCCCCGGGCCGTCCACCGGGTCACCAAGGACTGGATCATACTCCGGCGCAATTCGCGTGATCCTGGACTCATGTGATTCCGCCCAAAGCGATTGTTTGTTCATCGACAAAGGCGGCAACTTGATACGACGCTGCATCGCCGGCGCGTTCAAATTCCAATCGATCGGGTATCCCCACGTGTATAGTTTCCCCAGCGATTCCTGCATCTGTTTTGCATCGTCCGTATCCCGACGCAGTGAAGGAATCGTAAAAATCGTTTTGCGGTTGGCCGAATAGCACTCCGCGATGGCATACGCCAACACGGGGTGTGGCCCGATTTCAATCGCAATGTCGACCTGTTGCGCTGCGAGCACATCCATTGCGTCGGCGAATCGCACCCGCTGTCGAACGTTCTTCCACCAGTAATCCGCGCCCAATTCGGTGCCTTCGGCGATGTCTCCACTGACCGTCGAAATCATCGTGGTCGTGGTTACCGAAGGGCAAATCGAATCCAGTGAACGTAACAATTCATCACGGACCGGATCCATTTGTGGGCTGTGGAACGCATATTCGACTTGCAATCGCCGGCAGAACACTCCGGATCGATCCAACCGTTGTTGAAGATCATCGATCGCCGTCGCACATCCGGACACCGTCAATGAACAAGGCCCGTTTACGGCGGCGATAGAGACCCGATCGCGAATGTCTTGGATCCACACTTCCGTTTCATCGACTGACAATCCGACGGCGATCATGGCTCCTTTGGAGGACGCCGCATCCATTGTTCGACCGCGGTGGATGGCGACGAGACAGGCATCGGAAAAACAAAGTGCTCCGCTCAGACACGCGGCGGCAATCTCTCCAACGCTGTGCCCCGTGACCACCGAAGGGACGATTCCCTTGGATTTCCAGACCGCAGCCAAGGCAACTTGCAAAGCAAAAAGACAAGGCTGCGCGATGGAGGTTTCTTGCATCCGTGATTCATCTTCGCCGCGTGACAACTCTTCGCGCAAAGACCAACTCACGTGTTTTGCAAACTCTGCTTCACAGCGATCGATCACATCGCGAAAGACCTGGTTGCGTTCGAGCATTCCGCGCCCCATCGCCCACCACTGTGGACCCTGACCGCTACAGACAAAGGCGACCTTCGGCGTGTCATTCGACTCGCGTCCACGAACAATCGCGTGCACATGGCGAGTCAGTCGATCGGGATCGTCGGCGATCTGGCGAAGTTGTTCGGCCAGCTCGCCACGGTTGTTTCCCACAACCGCCGCTCGCCAATCGTGGTGGCTTCGTCGATGGCACGCGTTGGCGACGACATCGGCGATTGAGTCGTTATTCGGTATCAACCAATTCGCCCAACGGCCGGCCGTTCTCCCAAGTGCCGCCGAGTCATGCGCCGAGATCGGCAACATCATCACGTCCGGGGCAAGCATCGCATCGGCTGGCGCGACTTGGATCGGCGAGTGATCGAATTGGTTTTGCACGTTCTGGCGGGCCGACGGTGCATCGCCGCTGCTTGCCGGAGCTTCGCCCAGAATCAAATGGACGTTGGCTCCGCCGTAGCCGAACCCGTTGATCCCCGCCATCCGTTGGCGCTTCGCGTCCCAAGCCTGAGTCGACGTGGGGACACGCAAACCGAATTGATCAAAGTCGATTTGTGGATTCGGGGTTTGGTAGTTCAGGTGCGCAGGGATCTTTCGGTGGGTCATTGCCAATGCAACCTTGATCACGCTGGCGATCCCTGCACCGGCTTCCAGATGCCCGATGTTGGTTTTCACGCTTCCGATGCGACAAGCATCGGCGCCCAGCCGACCGTAACATCGGGCAATGGCGCGAGCTTCGATCGGATCGCCGATCGGAGTTCCGGTGCCGTGAGCCTCCACATAGCTGATGTCGTGTCCACGAACACCGGCCGTTGCGAGGGCCGTTTCGATCAATACCTGTTGTGCCGATTGGCTTGGCACGGTCAGCCCCTTGGTGCGTCCGTCCTGGTTCGTCGCTGATCCGTGGATCACGGCATAGATCGAATCACCATCGACGATCGCATCGTCCAATCGCTTCAGTAGCACCATCCCAGCGCCTTCGCTGCGGACATATCCGTTTGCCGACGCATCAAATGTCTTGCAGCGTCCATCGGGCGAAAGGACACCAAGCTGACTGAATGCGACATAAAAGTCCGGCATGATCAGCGCGTTCACGCCGCCGGCAAGCGCCATCTTGTTCGCCTGGTTCTGCAGACTTTGGCAGGCAAGGTGCGTGGCGATCAATGAAGAAGAACACGCCGTGTCGACGGCAATGCTTTCCCCGCGCAAATCAAAACAATAAGAGATCCGGTTGGCGGCGATGCTACTGCTGCCGCCTGTGTTACTGTACGGACCGATGACTCCGCGGTCTTGATGACTGAGCGATGCGACCGAATAATCGATGCCCGAAATTCCAACGTGTACCGAAATCGGTTGCCCGGCCAGTGATTCAATCGGAACACCGGCGTCTTCGATCGCACGGTAGGCAGTCTCCAACAACATCCTTTGTTGAGGATCCATGCAAGCCGCTTCACGCGGAGAGATGCCAAACAATTGTGGGTCAAATTCATCGATGCCGTCGATGTAGCCGCCCCACTTGCTTTGCGTTTTTCCGGGTCTGGCGTGACCCGGTGCGTAATACTTTTCCAAGTTCCATCGATCTTTCGGCGTCATCGTGATCGCGTCTTGGGCCGATTCCAAAAGCCTCCAGAAGCTTTCGGGGTCGTTGCACTGACCTGGGAACCGGCACCCAATTCCGACAATGGCAATCGGTTGAAACGTTGTGGTCACGGAATTGTCGGTGGCTGGAAGTTCGTGGATGGACGTGACCGGCGTTGCGCTAGATCGCCGGCAACGGCGCCGTAATTGAGCGGCATCAATCACTGTCAATCATCAGCGCCTAACACGGTCCTGCGTCAAATCGCACGCAGCCGCTTAATTAGTAATCGGCAATTTTACTTATTTCTTAACTGCGTAATGCTTCGGTTGGCATCACAGAAGCGGCTCGTTTGGCCGGCAATATCGCTCCCAACAGACCAATCGTCACAGCCAATACCGTTCCCTCGATAACCGTTCGCGGTCCAATCGACGGAACCAAAACCCCCCGAACGGCCGGGTGATGGCTCATCGCCGTGGTTGCCAGCATCGCCAAAACACAGCCCAAAAAACTTGCGACCAGGGCCAACAGAAGCGCCTCGGCAACAATCATGCCGATGACCCGGCGGCGCGGCCACCCGACGGCCCGGAGCACGCCAATTTCACGGGTCCGCTCCAGCACGCTGGTCATCATGGTGTTCAGCGTCCCAATTGCCCCGATCGCCAACGCGATGATCGACGTCATCCACGCCATTGCCGAAGCGATCTGCATCCTGGTGTCGGTTCCGACGAATTCGTCCGTCGTCATCGCGTGCAACCGATTGTCCAGTGCATGAATCTGTTTCAGCACAACATCGGCCTGCTGGACCGTTACATCGGGCTTCAAGATGACATTGATATACGTGACTTGGCCATTGCGATCCGACAGCGATTGCAATTGTTTCAACGGCATCACCATCGAACCGTTTTCCCAGACGCTGCCGCTCTCGAAGATCCCGTCAACGGTGTAAGGCTCCTCAAAAATCATGGCGGTATCACCGACAGACAATCCCACACGCTGGGCGAGATGGATGCCCAAGGACAAACGCTTCGGCGGCGTCTTGTCCGGCGGCAATTGATTCGTCCAGTGAAAATCCTGGCGCAGCCAACTGTCCAGGGCGATTCCCATCGTCGGAATGCCAAAAACTTGCTGGTCCTCAAGCGACAGCGTTTCCAGCAGAACTCCGGCGGTCTGTGCGACGTCGGGTAAAGCCCGGATTTGATCGACCGCTTCTTGCCCGACGCTGCTGCTTAAACGATCCGCAGTGCCCTGGCGCGACACCACGATATCAACCGAATGAGACTGGTA
>JAGQPO010000957.1 GCA_020426665.1 Planctomycetales bacterium | reverse complement strand
AAAGGATCGTCTGTGCTATTAAACCGCTCAACGAATCTGAATTCGAAGGCGACCGCTGGGATCGATCCGGCTGGGGTCGTCGAGATGGGCGGCGGCGATCAAACCGTCCTTTTCCTGCATGGCCTGTTTGGATCACCTGAACATTGGCGCAGTGTAATGCAGCGGTTGGCCGGTCAATATCGAGTGATTGCTCCCCAATTGCCCGTCGACCCGAAGCCCGGTCGGCGGCAAAACGGCATCAATGCGATCGGAGATTTGAGCGATCAGGTGGCCGAATTGGTTGAAACACTTCAGATTGACCCGTTCGTGATTTGCGGGAACTCGTTGGGGGGCCTGGTTGCGATTGACCTGTGTTCCCGTCGAAACGATTACGCCAAAGGGTTGGTGCTGGCCGGAAGCGCGGGATTGTTCGAAAAGAACCCGATCGGCGGGATGCGTCCCAGACCTTCGCGTGAGTTCGTCAGGAACACGGTCTGTGGGATTGTGCATAAAAAGGAATTGGTCACCGACGAATTGGTCGATGATTGGCATTCGTCGATCCGCGACCGGGATTATGTCCGGTTTGTCTTGCGGGTCTCTCGTGCCACGCGCGACCGATCGGTCGAGAAAGAGCTGGCCAAATTAGACCTGCCGACCATGATCATTTGGGGCCAAGAGGACGCGATCACGCCACCTGAAACCGGGCGTGAATTCCAACGCCGAATCAAAGGTTCGAAATTGCAGTTCATCGAGGATTGTGGTCATGCCCCCAATTGGGAGCAGCCCGAAGCCTTTGCGGACTTGCTTGATGAATTCTTGCCGACGTGTTTTGCGGATTGAGATGACGCAACCGTCATCACCCAACTCGATACGCCGATACGCACTTGCGATTATCGTCTTCGCCGCCGTCTCCGCGCCATTCATCCTGTACGGTGCGCGGATGGCACTCAAAAGCACGTCGAATGATCCTCGCCAGTGGCTGCCAAAATCATTCGCCGAGACCGATACCTACGATTGGTTTCAAAGTAAGTTCGGCACCGATGAAATCGCTGTCGTCAGTTGGCCAGGCTGCAACTTGAACGACCAGCGTGTCGATCAATTATCCCAGGCATTGGTGTCATCCAGGTATTTTGATCGTGTCCGAAGCGGGCAAAACGCACTCCAAGAACTCACGTCGCCGCCACAAAACTTCAGCCGCGGCGCCGCAATCAGTCGTCTGCGAGGCATCTTGATCGGTGCCAACGATGAAACCACGTGCCTGGTGCTGACCACATCGGTGGAAGGCCAGGCGGATCGTTCCGCTGCGGTCCAGGAGATCGAAACACAGGCACTGAAAGTTTGCGATCTTCCAACGTCGGAATTGAAGCTTGCCGGGCCGACCGTCGATGCCGCCATGATCGATGCCGAAAGTCGGAAACTGTTGTTCAGTCTGGCTGGTCTTTCCGCACTGGTTTCGTTTTTGATTGCGTCGTTACGAATGCAAAGCATTCGCTTGGCCATCTCGGTGCTGGTCGTTGCCGCCTACAGCACGGCCATTTCATTGGCCATTCTTTACTTCAGCGGCGGCAAAATGAACCTGCTGATGACGATGCTGCCGCCGCTGATTTACGTACTAACCATTTCGTCGGCTGTACACCTGGCAAATTACTATCGCGACGCTGTCCGTGCACCAACGACGAATCAGCCGCCGGCAATCACAGCGATCGCGCACGGCTGGGTCCCCTGTTCGCTTGCCGCCGTTACCACCGGAATCGGCTTGGTGTCGTTGGTCCTCAGCAAGATCGAACCGATCCAAAGTTTCGGGCTCTACTCGGCACTCGGCGTCGTGATCAGTGTCGTCGTTCTGTTCCTGCTGCTTCCTTCGGCGCTGTATCTGTTTCCTCCCAAGGTCCAACCTGTCGCCCAGGAATGCCCCGAAAGCGAATCGAATCAACCGGGTGCATTTATCAGTTCGGTTCTAAAACACCACGTCTTGCTTTCCGTCGTTTGTATGTTGTTGATGGTGGTTTGCGGGTCACGAATTCCATTCATTCAATCGACCGTCAAACTTCAAGATCGCTTTCTGCCGTCCAGTGATGCCATCGCCGATTACCGTTGGCTGGAAGAACGCATCGGACCGATGGTGCCCTTGGAAGTGGTGTTGCATTTCGACAAACAAGATCCACGTGATCGCGTGGATCAAATCAAAGTTGTTGCCATGATCCAAGGCAAAATCCAAAGCCTGGATACTCCGGTCGCAACCATGTCCGCCTTCAATCTGTGTCCGCGGCTTCCTAAGGGACATCGTGTTCGTGATATCGTTGAACGAAAGGTGATCAACGGTCATCAGACCCAGAAACAATTGACCGATGCAAGATTTTTAAGTGAAACGGATTCACAGAACCTGTGGCGAATTTCGGTTCGGGCCAACGCGATTGGCGATTTGGATTATGGTTTGTTTGCCGAACAAATCCGCGACGCGGTGGCTCCGCTGCTTGTCGAGCAGAAAGTCGACGGGACGTTTACCGGTGTGATCCCATTGATCTACAAGGCCCAGCGTCAACTTTTACTGGATCTGTTTCGAAGCTTTTTGGTTGCGTTCGCAGTGATCGCGGGCGTTTTGGTATTCGTGTTACGAAGTTTCACAGCGACCATGTTGGCAATGGTCCCCAACATCTTTCCCGCCGTCATCGTCTTTGGCGGCATTCAATGGGCGGACATCCCGGTTCAAATCGGTTCCGTGATGACGGCAAGCGCCGCGTTGGGAATCGCGGTCGACGACACGCTGCACTT
>JAGQPO010000956.1 GCA_020426665.1 Planctomycetales bacterium | reverse complement strand
CGAAGGTGTCCATGTGCGACGGACCGCCGGGCAATTCGATAAAGATCGCCCGTTCGGCTCGACCCGGTGTGACTTGTCCCGCAGCAGCGAGTTGATTGTATCCGGCAAGTGTCAGTCCGCCGACAGACAGTGTTCCGACTTTGAGCAGGTCACGTCGTCGGATGCCGTCGCAAGTTTTATGAAGTTTCATTGTTGGTTCCGTATCAGTGATTGGGGTGTTTTGGTAGGAGAATGTTTTAGTGGCTGATGATGAATTCTTTGGTGTTAACCAACGCCCACATCAAGCCTTCGATGCCACGCGTCGGTGATTCCGACTCGCTGATGTAGTCGATCGCAATCTGTTTTTCTTCATCGTCGGGGTATCGACTGAGCGTGCGCAGGTAGGCTTGTCCGACGATTTTATCCAGCGAAGTATCCGCATCGGTGACGACGGAGTCTTGGCCTGGGGCCGGTTGTGGCGGCGTCAATTCCGGCCAGCATTTGGGATCGGCAACCAATTCGGCGAAGGTGGGCACGTGGTACTCGCTGCGCAACTTCTTGACATAGCCGTCGAATTGTTGCTCAGCCTTCTGACGCGTTTGTTCGCGACGCTCCTGGGGCATCTTGTTGAATTGGATCACTCGGGCGACGGCTTGTTTGCGCATCGCATCGGCGGCACGCTGTTTGCCGCTGACTCGCGGGTCGACTCCGCCATCGCGCGGGGCGGCGATACCGAGTTCCTTGCAGGCTTCGGCAACCCAGCCATCGCGGTCAGCGATCCGGCGGTACATGTCAGCGTCGTTTCGCAGGTAGATCGATTGCAACAAACTTGGCGCGTCGCTGCGGTCGCAGTCACAATTGGATTCTCGAATCGATTGACCGAAGACCTCCAGAGCAAAATCAGAATTGTTCCGCTGGCGTGGTTTCCCATCAGCGATCGCCATCTGATCCAGCTCGCTTCGCATCTGGTTCGCCTTTTGGGTCGAACCGGTGGCCAGCACGACCATGTCAAAGACGACTTCGGCCGGCAATCGACGTGGAATGTGGTGCGAGAAGTTCTTGCGGTCCGAAACATTGGTGGAATTTGTTGCGGCACTGCGCTGATAGGTGTCGCTTGAGGTGATCTCGCGGTGCAACCATTTCAGGTCAAAATCGTGGTTGATGAATTCTGCGGCCAAATGGTCGAGCAATTCTGCGTTGCTGGGCGGGTTTGCCAAGTTCATGTCGTCGGTCGGATCAACAATTCCGGCGCCGAAATAGTTACTCCAAACGCGATTGACGATTGCTTTGGCAAAGTACGGATTGGACTCGTCACGCAACCATTGCATCAACGCAGGGCGTGGGTCGGCGTCCAGTTCGACTTGTTGATCGACGCCCAGGATTTTGCCGGTCGGGATGCGAACCGGAGGCAACGTGCGGCCCTTTTTCTTTGCCGCGGCACGTTGTTTTTTCTGTGCGTCGGACATGCCTTGCGCGTTGACGTACAGTTCACCGAAGGGGACGATTTCGCCTGACTGGGCCGCTTTTTGAATGGCCCGACGCAGGTCACCGCCGTTAAGTTTCTTGCCTTCGGTGATTTTTTCCATCAACTCTTCACGAGCCTTTTTCGATTCCGGCGAAACCTGGTTGGCGTTGCCGGCGCGAATCGTCGCGAATAGTTTGGAGAAGTCGTCGAAATCTTGTTTTGACCATTGGTCAAAGGGATGCTTGTGGCATTGGGCGCATTCGATTCGAACACCCAAGAAGGTGTATGCGAATCCGATGGCGCGGTCTTCGGGTTTCTGGAAGTTTCGGCGAGCCCAGTACAGTGGCATGCTTTCGCGCTGAGCAAAACGATCGTAATCGCCGGCGCAGGCTTTCGTCATTTCCTCGCAGTACTGGACATAGTCTTCGCCTTCCTCAAGTGAATTGGACGAGACAATTCCTTCGATGATTTCGTCGTAAGGCGTGTTGTCTTCTAGGCGTTTTTGCAACCAGTTGAACCAAAGTTTGGTGCCGGCATTTCGGACCGGTAAGACGTTGTTCAACTGTTCCTCGCTGTTGCCGGTCCAATCGCTCAAGCGTGTCGCCCACCACGCACCGTAGGCCGAAGAATCGAGCAATTGATCGATCAGACGGAGTCGTTTGTCCGCGGTGTTGTCCGAGAGGAATGTTTCGACTTGGTCGGCCGAAGGTAACACACCGGCGATATCCAGCGAGGCTCGGCGAATGAATTCTGAATCGCTACACAGATCCGAAGCCACGATCCCAAGTTTGTCCAGTTTCTGTTTCACCAAAACATCGATCGGTTTGGTTGACGAGTTTTGGGCGATTGATTCAGTTTGCTCGGCTGACTTAATCGAATCAGAGCTTGGAGAAATCGGTCGAATCACGGGCACCGGGACGACGGCATTGTCATAGTAAACGACAACGTGAGTGTCGCCGGACTCTCCCGATTGCACGTTGCCGTTGGGGTCGATGCCGGCGATGGAGTCGTCGTTGCTGCTGAAGCGACACAGCGGAGTGACATCTTCGACGCTGCCGTCGGTCCAGTGTGCGATGGCCTTCAATTGGATGTTTTGGGCATCGTTTCCGAACTGGATTTCGGCCGGTTGGATTTCCAATTCCTTCAATGTTTGGAAGGATTCCTTTTCATACTTTGCACCGTTGGCGATCCAGTTTCGCAGCACTCGATATTGCCACTCGCCTTTTTCCAATCGTTTGCCACCTTCGTGCATGTCGGCATCGATCGGTTTTGCCAGGATCAGACTTTCATCAACATCATCGACGTCGACCCGACCGGTGTTTTCGGCCATCAACGCATCGTGGTCGCCGGAAAAGTCATAGCCGAACAATGACAGGCGGAAGTCGCCACGTCCTTGGAATGAGCCATGGCAGGCGCGGCCGTTACAGCCCAAACGCCCGAGCAGCGGCATGACGTGTTTTTGAAAATCGGGGGTTTCATCCGCGCTGGCGTTTTCGAACCGTGATTGGATCGATGGCGAGGGGATCACCGCTACGCCGGACGATTGATCGGAACTTGCCGGCGTGATCGGTTCGGCCGAAGAACGACCTGGACCGATCAGTTGCAACGTGCCCGCCGCGAGGCAGCAGGCAAGAAAGCGTGTTGAGAACTGTTTCATCAGATTCGAAAAACCGGTGGGTGGGGAAAGGGTAGGCAGAATAACAGTCGTTAACCAAATCACGAATCATTGATTGTGATTCATCATTTTCGTCCCGACTTTCGTAAATAACCTTGGAAGTCTTTTTTGATGGTTTCGTCCATGTTGGACTGTTTTTCGATCAATAGTTTTTCCATGGCATCTACTTGTTCTTTCATTTTCGCAAGTTTCGACTGCGACAAAGTCAATTCGTATTCGGCGCGATCGATTTCGGCCTGTTCAAACCGTCGTGTCGCTTCAAGTAACGCTTCGCGATCCTTTTTGTTATCGCGCACTTTCAACTTTGCGATCAGCAAATTGATCGATGTTTGGGCCTGGATGATGTGAACTTCCAAATCAAAGGAAGCTTCACCACGCTTCTGTGCGGCTTGTAGGCGGCGCGACGACTTTGCCAAATTGCGAATCGCCAGTTCATATTGTCGTGGTTCGTTCTCGCGAAGTTGGTCAAGTAAAACCTTCAATTCCGGCAAATGATTGTCGACCATTTGCAACACGCCGCGCTCAATTTCTTTGTCCAGGCCGCGTTGCACGGACGGCTTGTCTGATTGCGCGGATGGCCGTTTGACTGTTTCGGCGGGTTGGTTTTCTGCAGGCGGGTTATCAATTTCCGCAGCCTTGCTTTCGCGGGTGAAAGTGAAAGCGGACAATGTGCCCAGGCATACCGCAAGAACGATGCGTGCAGCAGATGACACCCTGCCATCGCTGCAATCGGTATTTGAACGATCAGATTCGTGGTGCGTTCGGACGATCCAATGATTAGCCATCGTTTTGATCGTCTCCCAGGTCGATCGACGCTTCGACCGCCGCTACCATCCACTCGAATGTTTCGTCGACGTCGGTGTCATCAACATCATTAAAAATGTCGTCGATTGCAGTAACGGCAATGTTTTCCCGGACGTCTGCGTCCCAATCGATGGCCGGATCGACCCATGTTTTGGCGACTTGCAGGTCGAACAATTCAGCGGCGGGTGCGGCCGAAACTTGCAGGTCGTTGGGATTCGATTCAGATTCTTTGGAGAATCGATAGGCGACAAAGACCAGAATCGCGGCGGCCAACGTTGCGACAAGACTCGCAATTTGACGGATCGAAACCGAACGGCTCTTGAAGTGAGTGTGCGCCGACGAATCGGACATCGCGACCGCACATAACAGATCGCTTTCCCGTAGCAACGCGTCGGCAAGGACTGGGTCAACCAACCCGGCCTCGAATGTGGATGCTTGTTGTGGCGTCATTTCGCCCAGCAAATACGCCAGGCATCGATCGCGGACGGATTCGGATTGATCGTTTGAGTTTGTGTCAGCTTTCATCGTGATGCCGGCCCAGGTATTTGGGGCAGGGCGGTATTGGTCGAATGGGTTTAGTCTTTGTCGCCGTCAATTTCGTTGCGAAGCTTTTGCATCGAACGACGCATGCGGGTCAGTACTGTTCCGAGGGGTAGGTTCAATTGATCGGCGATCTGTTGAAATGTCATTCCGTCGCGAAGACGCAGGTTGACAATTTGGCGGGAGTTTTCATCCAGGTTGTTGATCGCTCGATTGATCTGATCCAATGTTTCTTTGGTTTCAATGTTTGCGGGGACCACGGTGTCAACGCCGTAAACCGTTTCGGCATGTTTTTCGAGTACCCGGTCGGTCGTGGATTTATGGCGCCACCAACGTGCGGCCTCGTTGCCGGCAACCCGATACAGCCAAGCTCGTCGGGCCGCAGCGGGGATTTTTGTTTCGTTTTTCAGCATCGCAACGAGAACCGACTGGAGGCAGTCGTCCACGTCGGCGTCCTGGGGCAGTTTTCCGGCCAGGAATCGGCGCAGTCCGCTCTCGGATTGTTCGAACACTTCCCGCCAAGTTGTCGGCTGTTGAGTCGCCTGGTCTGACGAATCAACGCCTGGGGTGGTGTCATCCACACCGGACCCGTCCAAGTCGCCGTACGACTGATCAGGGCGAGGATCTGGATGTTGGTCGCCGCTATCGGCTGAGGAACTGCTCATGTTTTCCGATGCCGCGACTTAGATTGCGCGTCGCCGACGGTTTATTTCACCTCTCCGGCCGTTTTGTCAGAATATTTTCCGTCACGGGCCTGCACGGAGGAGCGGCGGCCGGAACCCGACAAAAATTTGCCGGCCCTACTGACGCGATCGTACAGGTGTGTAGAAGATGTAGCTTAGCATCGCGCGACACCGTCATGTCGTCGTGCGGTGTGGGCTCGCGACGTCCGACGACATTGTCTGGTACCATGTCCACGGTGTGTATGATTGCGGGTGATTCCGAGGGGGGTGATCTGGCACATATGGGCCGGGCACTTTTTCTCGCTAAGTCCTAAGTCAACCTGGAGCGATCATGGTAGAGGAATCAGACGGCATCTGGATCGGATTTGACCTTGGCGGCACCAAGATGCTTTCGA
>JAGQPO010000955.1 GCA_020426665.1 Planctomycetales bacterium | reverse complement strand
CGATGGCGGATCGGCGGAAACGATTTTCTGAAACGCCCAGTGTGTTTGACGTTGGTGTTCGATTTTTTCAGCGATCGGCATTGAAGCCGTCGGTGCTGCGCCGTCGTCCGGCCAGTACGCTCCCGTTCGGACCCACTCTGTCAACACAGCGATCGCCTGGTCGGGAAGCTTGGTTTCCGGAGGCATCTGTAAGTCGTTGTCCTGGTACAGAATCGCACGAATCAGTCGACTCGAACCGGGATCTCCGGCGACGACAACCGGCCCTGACCCGCCGCCATGCTGAAAATGGACCTTTTGATCCAATCGCAATTCGCCGGACTGGTCCTCGGCACCATGACACTGGACACAATGTTCCACCAACAAAGGTCGGACCTTCGTCTCAAAAAACTTTTCCTGCTCGGTCACAGCGTTTGAGTCGGCCTGCACGACAGTCTTGACCGCCGCATCCTCGGCGACCGCCAATCGTTCGCTGACTAAAAAAACTGGAATGCTGACTATCAGAGCAACAAATCCTAAAACGCCACGCCGTGACGCATTCCAAAACCAGGTCGTCGGCTTAGATCCAGTCCGGCTGTGAACGGTAGGGCGATCCGCTACATAATGGGAGTGATGAGAATACACGAGCGGCGTATCTCCTCCGGGGAGTCCAGAAGGCAGGTTGGCAGCCGCAATACAGGAACAATTGATCCATGGACGCGGCACCATCGGGGGGGGCGGGGGTCCGGGCTGCCGGCCCAAAAATGGACTGCCGCTCGGACTTCCCCCTATTGTAGAAGAGATTCAACTTTTGGGCGAGCGTTCAATTGGGCCGAAAGCTTGGAACAACGAAAGTAGTCTGTCAGCTATCCTATTTGAGTCCAACATTTTAACGGGGGGAGGGAATCATGACCTGCATTCACCTACAACAACTCTATAACCTCTGCAAAGAGAACGGGTTAAGACTTGGGTCGTCTGACCTGGTGCGGGTGGTCTGCCAGAAGTGTGACGAAAAAGAAGTTTGCCCGTCAACGCTAATGGACGAGTACGACTACCAGCAGGAGCGTCAGGCGGCCGGCTCCACCGATCCCAATTCACACGACGATGCCGATTCGAACGGTGCGTCAAGCTGACACGTGCGACCTGTCGCCCGCAAAGTGACTGATCAAAATTCTTGTGACCGCGTGACGGAAACTTGTAACGTGAGCATCGATGTACGTTCACACAACCGCGATGCGTGGAATCGCCTTGTCGAAGACCATGATCGCTGATCCGTTGTCGAAGTACATGGCCACCTTTATCGCGACCCGAGCGGTGAAACCGTCATAAGGTTAGATCGCCCAGCGAGATGGTTTGTTGGATCACCGGCTTGCCAAGAAGGTCGCGTATGCTAAACGCCAAGACGGGATTGCTGCCGTTCCAATCGATCGTCAGCAATCCATAGTTTTCGCGGTGATAGGTTTGCGTGCCGACGCGAAAATCATTTGCCGTTGGCGTGCCACGCGAGTGCAACTGATTCAGACTACTGCACGTAATGTCATAGATCGGATAGCCGGCCGAATTGTTGGTCCGCGAGACTTCCGACCAGTGCCTGTCGCCACTGATAAAGACAACGCCGTTTGCCTTGGTTGTATTGATCAGATTCAGCATCCGCTGGCGCTCTCTCGGAAGATTCGCCCAGCACTCCTGCCCGCTATCGGACGGGACAAACTGGATACTTGAAATGATCAATCTGATTTCGGCCGGTTCTTGAAGTTGCCGCTCCAGCCAATGCCACTGGTCTTCTCCCAACATCGTTTTTCCAGCCGTTGAATCGGGATAGTAGGGACCGCCGACGCGACGCTCGCCGATCTTTAGCGGAGATCGGAAGTAACGTGTGTCTAAAAGGATCACTTGAACACGTTTGCCGGCCGGCCCAAAAACACGTGCGTCGTAGACACCGGAGCGACTCCTGCGAGGAGAATCCGGGGCGACACCCCAGAAATCCAAAAACTCTTTCTGTGATTGGTCTCGTTTGGGAAAGTCGGCTCCACCATCGTTGACGCCATAGTCATGATCGTCCCAGGTCGCCAAGACAGTTGCGGACTGTCGCAAACGACCAAAACTTTCGTTCTCGGCAAGCGTGTTGTACTTTGTTCGCATCACCGTCATGTCGTCGGTATCGGCATAGATATTATCGCCGGTAAAGATCAGCAGATCTGGTTTTTCTTCCGCCATCGCTTTGAAGATCGGTGTCGGTTGGTCCTGTTTGATGCAAGAACCAAAGACGACGCGCGTTACCGAAGTTGACGAATCCGTTTCCGCGGCAACGGCGGCAGAGCACACAGCGATGGTCGCGAGTAACGCAAGGCAATGGGATCGATTCATCATGATGCATTTTTTTAGTTGGGGTGCAGAGCATTTGGGCGACGCGTATGTCGTTCGATCACTCGTTGACTTTCGGCGTCAGCGAATGATCCAAGGTAACCATTCGTTGAACCCAGTGCTTCGTCCAAATTTAATTCTGGGGTAGCGTAACTCGTCAACAGTTTCGGTCGGAACCAGGAAGTGACTGCGCTGACCGCCCGAGATGGCCGTCAGCAGTAAAGAAAATCGCCAGAGTGGCGAAGAAGTTTTTTAAGACCGCGAGATTCAAAACGCGGTCCGCAACGGGGACACAAGCGTCGACCGGCAATACCGCCAAATCAAAGGGCGAGTTTTTGGTAAGACCGTTTTCGGTGCTTACTTGCTGAGATAACGCGCCGGCATTCCAGGGCGCCTTGGCTAGTGCTTC
>JAGQPO010000954.1 GCA_020426665.1 Planctomycetales bacterium | reverse complement strand
AAATTGCGCCGAAGCTGCTCACCTAGGCAGATCCTTCGGTTCACAGGATCGCCCCGACTCGTTCCGGGAGCTGACCTACGTCGACATCAATACGCTTCTGGAGAGCTTTTGAATTAGCGGGTTCGCTTTGCCCCGTCTTGTGCCCGCGTCGGACTGAGTTTTGTCCTCTGATATGCTCCGGTTTTTCGCTCCCCAACACATGCAAACTTTGAATGCAGGGGTTCTTTTTGGTAGGCTCCCACAAAACAAAATTCCTATCAGCCACTCAGCAAACCGTTGAGTCACGTCAAATCGTGATCGCTCGGAGCGTCCTGGAATGAATCTCAATCAATGCCCGCACTGTGGAGAAGCTCTACCGAGACGGGTCGACGCGTTCTGTCCGTTTTGCCGGGAGTCGCTCAGTGAGGCATTCGATCGGTCGCCGGTAGCGTCGAGTCGCTCCGGAATTGATGGTGACGGTACCAGTCGATCCGTCAACATTGTCAACGTCCCGCAGAGTGATGAACCGGACGAAGGTTTCGAAACGATTGCCAAAGCCATTGCGACAAGTCTGATCAACATCGTCATCGTCGGTTTGCTGGCGGCCGTGTTCCTCTCCCAAGTCGGATCCTCGCCAGGCAATTTTATCTTCGTCATCATGATGGTTGCTGGCGCGATCGCAATGTTGATGGACTGGCGGACTCCACCCCGGTTGGAAGCATCCTCAACACAACTTCGGTTTTCAAATTCGCTGCTTCGATGGCGAACGGGATTGCACAATCTCGCGTCCATCAAGATTCACGGCGGAAAACTACATTTTTGGTTTGGCGAAGACGAAGTCACCGTGGAGAAAGGAAAACTTCCCGAGGCTGCCTCGCGAAAAACGCAATCCGGGAGTGATTTTTCAATCCCGGCTACACTTTTTCCAGCGGACGGCCTGATCCGTCTGGTCGAAAGATGCGATTGCGGCACTCCGGAATTCATTGACGAATGCGAGCATCGGATCCGATTTCACAACCGGCTTTCCTCCATCATTTCCAGCGCGAACGTCACGATTGCGATCGTGGTTCTGAATGTCGCGATCTTCTTGGCGATCTTGCTGTCCGGCGGATTTAGTCCGGCCAACATGATCGACTGGGGAGCGAATTTCCAACCGCTCGTGGCAACGGGACAATGGTGGCGATTGGTCACTGCCGTGTTTTTGCACTTCTCTGTCATGCACTTGTTACTCAATTGTTGGGTGCTCTGGGATATCGGCAAGCTGGTCGAACGGATCTTGGGGCACTGGCGATTTGGCCTCGCCTATTTTGTCAGCGGGTTCGCGGGAAGCATCGCCAGCGTGACCTTCACTGCGGAACGATCCATTTCCGCTGGGGCATCCGGAGCGGTGTTTGGCGTTTTTGGAACCCTTTTGGGTATCACGCTGGTACGTCCAAGGATGTTGCCGGTTGTCGAATTGTCGAAACATCGCAATCTGGTCGTTGCCTTTTTTGTCATCAACCTTTTCATTGCGTTGACGAATCCTTGGATCGATCTTGCCGCACATGTGGGAGGATTCGTTGCCGGGATCGCGTGCGGATTACTGCTCACCCGAGACATTTATGTCGAACGTCCGAGGTTGCCGTGGCTGCAACCACTTTTGGTCTCGTTGGTGTTCGTTGCCACTTCGTACTACGCCATCACGCAATGGTTGACCATTGATTCTCGTGTGATGGAGATCGCCGCCCAAGTCGACAAGGCAATCAGGGCGACCGAAGAAAAGGTGTTTTCGGGTGAAGCATCCGACGAGACACCCGAAGCAATGGCGTCGTTCATTCGTCAAACCGGCGTTGAGCCTCTGACCAAGGCCGCTTCGCAGCTGGATGCGATCACTTTGCTGCCGCCAAAATCGGAGGAGTATAGGAATCGAATTCGGAAGTTCGCCGAGGCGTTCGCGGAAGGTTACGTTCACTTAGCGATCTACTTCGAACGCGACGAGATTCTTGAATTTGGCAAGTATGCGGAGAAGCTTGAGCAGGTCATGGGGTATTTCCCCGACCAAGAACTACCGAAAGGATTTCTGAACGAGTTTGGGCTATGTGTTCTAGCGGAGGATCGAATTTTGGAGGAACTGGATTCTATACTGATCGACCTTGAGCGATCATCGATCTCGCATGAGACGTTCAACGAGTTGTTGGAAGAGAAGATCATTCGATCGTGGCAGGACGCACTCAACCGGTTCAGCCAAAATGCTCCCTCCGCGGTAGGCTACGACCGAGAGCTGGTAGAACACTGGGAGAAATACATGGAATTGAAACTCGAGGGCTGGCGAATTCTCAAGCAAGCGATGACGTCAGATTCCCAGGAGTTGTTCCAGCAATCCGAACAACTCAGCCAAGATGCCATTGCGCATCGAGACTCCGTCTTTTCTGTCGAGCCGACCGACGGCGTTGCCCAATGAACCGCAACGATGCGTCAATCGTGCAATTTTGCCAAGTCGCTTCGGTGAATCCCACCTCCGCGTCTCGGTAAACACCATCAATGGGTCGGTTTCTGTGTCATCAGGATCAGGCGAAACGATGTTGGCCAACCGATGGAAGATGGTGTTGTCACCATCTCGCGTGCACTTCGATCGACCACCTACCCCGCGGATTTCATGTTGATTGTGGCAGCCAGTTTCAGGGCTCGTCCATCGCTCGAATCAGCCAGGCTCGGGCAAACGTCCAATATCGGCTGGCGGTGGCGCGGGAGATCTTCAGGGCATCGGCGGCTTGTATTTCCGATAACCCCACAAAGTACCGCAGCTTGACCAGCTCCGCTTTCAAGGGATCGACGACGGCAAATCTTTCCAGGGCTTCATTGAGCGCAAGTAGGTCGTCAGGCTGAGAATCGGCGATGCTCGCGGCGTCGAACAACGCAACTTGATCACGATCCCCTCCATGCTTCAAGCGGCGTTGCCGCTTCGCCCTGTCAACCAGAATCTGCCGCATCGCTTCGGCAGCGACGCGGAAAAAGTGCTGGCGATCATTAAAGGCTCGGTCACCGACCAGTTTCAAATACGCCTCGTGCACCAGGGCTGTGGCGTCGAGTGTCTGTCCCGGTTTCTCCTGAGCCATCCTGGCCGCGGCAAGCCGCCGTAACTCGTCATAGACCAGTGGCAGCAGCTCTGACGCTGCTTGTGGGTCACCGCTGCTTGCGGCATCGATGAGTTTGCTGACATCGGTCATGGCTGACGTCTCTTGAGCTCTTCCTGCCATTTCTCTAGCTCGGCGCGGTACTCGGTCAGTTTTGTCCGATCCTCATCCGAAGCTTCCGGACCGTGCAATGCCTCGTAAACTTTGATCAAGGTCTTCAGCAAGTTTACCCGCATCAAGATCCGAGTCGTATTGGGACTTTCCCCGAGGTGGTCTGGCAGGGTGGGCCAAAGGTCCACGGCTTTCTGAAGTTGGGCCTTGGCCTCGATGAATTCACTTTGATGTACCAGACAAATCGCTTTGAGTCGAAACATTTCAAATCGCGACGTCCCATCCCAGGTCCCGACCAGCTCCCCATTGGCATGGGCGTCTTTGGCAAGCAACTCTTCCAGGATCTTTTCGGCCTCCACGAATTTCTGAACTCCGACGAGTTGCCACGCTCGGAATACTTTGCACCGGTACATCGCAGGAGAGAGTGGACCGTCGCAACGCTCTGTCAGGTCCAGCAATACCTGAGACGGTTCCTCAGCCAGATCAAACTCATTGGATAGAAGGCAACACACCACAAGGGCGTCATAACAGATACGCAACAAATCTTGAATCTCGGGAGTCTGCTTTTCCTGTTTGACGTCGTCGATCAGTTCCTGTAGCAAGGAAATTCTTTTTGGATAGTTGCCATTTTCGCCTAACACGACGTACAGATTTCTCTTCGCGCGAAAGATTTTGAGCTTGTCACGTGGGACTTCGTTCTCAAACACCTTCAATGCATGTCGGGCCAGCTTTTCGGCTTTTGCGATAATTTCTTGATCGCCTGTTCGAAACAACATTCCGGCGAGTCTGCTTTCAATTTCTGCCGTGACCGGGTGGTCGACCCCAAGCTCCGCACTTGAGATCTTAAACGCCTGTTCCCGCAGACGCGCGCATTCCGCGAAGTCACCCTGAAAGAAAGCCACAGAACTTCTCGCGTCGTACAGCGTCTTAAGCGTGTCGATGTGACCAGCACCTTGAACCTCCTCCCGGAGTTCATGGACCGCTTTCAAGACCTGCTGCGCCTGCTCGAGATTGGCTTGGCCCCGATCTCCCTCGAGCAGTGATTCGCCATACGCCTCTTGCGCTGCAATGGTCTCCAGGTGTTCGGCTCCATAGTTGCCATCGAGTTCTTCCCAGGCCAATTTTAACTGGCGTTGGCCCGGAGAAAATAAATGGAGTGTCATGAACATTTGCCCGAAAATACTGCGCACGCCGCCACGCGCCGAAGGAGTTAAATCCGCCATCGAATCGAGGTCGACACAGGCCTGTACCAGGGCTTCCTCGATTGTTGGCGGGTCGTCTTTCGGGCGATGATTGGGGTCCAGTTTCTGAAGGACATTACTGAGTATCTCGATCGCCGTTTTGGTGTCGCGAGTGGCCGCCTCTGCATTGTGCTTTTCGGTTTCAGCGATTCGTTGCTGTTGCTGCTCACGAGTCAAAGCGTCCCTCGCTTCCTGAGCGCGGACGCTTGCCTCATTCAGTGCCAGACGCGCGGTTTTCTCGTTTTCCAATGCGACCTGTTCAGCACGAACGGCACGATATGCCAACGAGGTGCTGACGATAACTCCCAGCAGCAGCGCGAGCGTGACGCTGCCTGCGGTCATGGCCGCCGCACGATGCTTGTGCAACAGCTTTCGCAAACGATAACCGAGTGTCGGTGGGCATGCTTCGACGGTTTCACCCGCCAAAAAACGTTGGACGTCCTTGGCGAGTCCGGTGGCCGTTTCATAGCGTCGCGTTCGTTCCTTCTCCAACGCCTTCATAATGATCCAGTCGAGTTCGCCTTTGAGCTGTTTCGTGAGCGTCACAGGCTCGGTCTGCCGACAGGCGGCCAGGGAGGGCAACGTGCCTGTCGAACTCAGCCGCGTACTTGGGCGTGGTGGGTCTTCTTCGCGAATGATCCGCCGAATCTCATCCCAGGCGGCCTCCTTGAAGCGGGCCTTTTCCAGTGGCGTCGATCCGGTCAACATTTCGTACAACAACACGCCAAGTGAGTAGATGTCCGACCGTGTGTCGATGTCCAGGTTGTTCAGCTGGGCTTGCTCGGGAGACATGTACAGCGGCGTACCAATGACAGTTTCATGAGCGGTGTGGAGCGTGCGTTCGGTGAGCCGCTGATGCAGGGCTTTTGCCAGCCCAAAATCGATGACTTTGGGGACGGGCTTGTCGTCGTATGGGGCGACCAGAATGTTCGACGGTTTCAGGTCGCGGTGGATAATTCCTTTCT
>JAGQPO010000953.1 GCA_020426665.1 Planctomycetales bacterium | reverse complement strand
GACGCAAGCCGCGGGCGTCTCGGGCATCGACATCACGATCCCCGTCCATGTCACCGAAGAATCGGAAGAACTCGTCGACGGCTCGCGCGCCACCGGCGATTCCATCGTTGTTGCCGTCCAAAATGTTTCCTGCCGCGTCGGCGATCAGCGTCTGGTCGATCGCCATCTGGTAATTCCCATCGGTCAAAGAATCACCGATCATTGTGGGAAACGAGAGCACAACTCGACTGGTCAACTCACCCGGGGACCGATCGATAATGAAATCGATGCTCTGTCCGGAATCGTCTTGCAGAGAGAATGCCCCTGCGGCGTAGACGATCAAGGAATCAAAATCGAATGAGATCGACTTCACGATGCTGCGCTGCGCCGAACCATCGTTAATGCCAAATTGAGTGACCTGCGGTGCGGTGTTGTCCACTTCGTAGGTTTGGTCGATCGCTGGTTCAACGTTCGGCAACAGATTTCCGCCAGCGTCTTGAATGTTTTGGGCGGGCGCCAGATCAAGACCAACCGATCCATCGAAACTGGCCAGATCACCTCCTTCAACAGTGATCAAGAAGATGGTTTCGCCAGTTGCGGCGACCGGCAACACACTCGTAACCATCGCTGTCGTGGTGCCAACGATCAAGAAGTCGTTTGCATCGATCTGAGTCACCGGTTCTGAGAACTCGGCGAGGAAGGCGAGCGAGTCTGCATTGGTGAAGGCTGAGGGCGGCTGAAATCGCGTGAAGCCGAGAAGACTTGGCGGCTGGCTGTCGGCCGCTTGTACCGTCAACACAACATCATTCCCAGTTCCTCCGATATACGAAATCGTTGCCTCCAAGCCATCACCCAGCAGGACAGCATCTCCTTCATCCAATCCCGCGAACGTTCCTGTTATCGGGTCAAGGCCGTCGTTTTCAATGACGATCCATTGGTCACCGATTGCCGGGGCGTAGTCGATCACGAGATTCAAAGTCGCTCCGACCAAATTGACCGTTCCATTGACGACGGTTTGGTCGTGTCCGCCAACTCCTGGTGTTACGCCGGCAAGTTCGACTTGGTAGGTCGAAGCGATCCCAAACGACAACGATCCGGTGTGAAGGATTCCGGGACTGAATCCGGGTGCCAATACACCGCCATTGATGACGACCGTTCCGTCGATGGTACCGATGCCGCCCAGCGTTCCGCCAGCTTCGACCAAGACGCCTCCGGGGACGGCAATAGTTCCTTCGGCCAACACGCTTCCATGTGCGATCGTCGCCTGAAGAACGGTCGCCAATTGGGCGGCGTTTAGATGCAGGATGCCACCGGTTCGGTCAAAGTTGAACGTATCATAGGTCTCGCCGAGCAATTCAACGACGGTTCCAGAGGGAAGTGCATCCAATCCTTCAATTGCCTGGCTGATCGAAGCATAAGAGTCTTTACCGAACTGAATTCGCGGACCGGCGCCGTCGGGGTCGTCGTCGATTAACACGCCTGCAAATGCACTGGACACCGTTACGGTGGACGGGAATTGTTCGATCAAACCGATATCGATTGAGGTTAATTCCTCTGAGGCAATCAGTGTTAAGACGGACGTTCGACCTGTTGCAACGTCAACATCGCTATCGACTTGGCCATCCCCGCCGATTGTTTGTGGGCTGAACGCATGTCCCAGGGGTGCGATGACTTCGACCACATAGTCGCCCTGGTCGAGCCCCAAGAATTCGTAGTGGCCGCCGCCGCGTGTCAGCGTATCGTTGATGATCAGACTGGCGGTCGCGTCCAACAGTCTCACTTGTACCCCGTCGATTCCGGGTTCGCCGACATCCTGGATTCCGTTTCCATTCATGTCATTGAAAACAAAGTTGCCGATCGACGCGGTGTTTCCATTGGAAAACAAAAGCAATCCCGCGCCGATCGTGTCTTCGGTTTGCCCCAACGAAAGTTTGATTTCCCCCGTACGTCCGGAGAGCTGATCAACATCGCTGTCGGCGGAGTCGTCGTTGCCCTGGTCCGCCGGAGAAAAATCAAATCCGCCGGGTCGCAAGACTTCGACCATGTAACCGCCTTGCGGTAATCCACTGAACGAATACAAGCCGCCATTTTCGGATGTGGTCGCCGCAATCAGACGTAATCCGGTGGCTTCATACAACAAAACGTCGACTCCATCCAAACCGGGCTCGCCGATGTCGCGAACTCCGTCTCCGTCAATGTCGTTCCAAACGAGACTTGCAATCGTATTGGTTTGCGCGAGAGGAACCAGGCCCACGTCAATATCCGTGGTCCTCAGGCCGGCGACGACGGTGACATCGACAAATCCGCCGATCGGATTGGCATCGCTATCGATGGCGTCATCGACGCCTTGATCGGCAGGGCTGTATCCAAATCCGATTCTGGGAATCACCTGGATCGAATAATCACCGGGCGAGATTCCCTGGAACGAGTAATTTCCGGCACTTGTTGTTACTGTTTCGGCAAGTCGGTGCAGATGTCTGTTGTCCCACAAATGCACCGTGACGTCGGCCAATCCTGGTTCACCCGGGTCTTGAATCCCGTCACCGTTTTGATCCAGCCAGACTCGATCACTGATCGCGCCGACCGCCGGGCCGGCCAGTCGCACCAATCCCGCATCAATCGAAGTGTCGGTTGCGTCGAAGCCCAAAGCCAGCAGGGCGCGACCGGAATCGGGATCGGGGTTACTGTCGACCCGCGGATCGCTTCCTTGGTGTGGCAGCGTGAAGGCATATCCGGCGGGCAACCCGAATTCGACGACGTAGTCGTCGTTACCGTCATCAAGGCCAAAGAAGTAGTGACCACCGTCGGCAGTCGTTGTCCGGGCGATCAGCCGTGTTCCCGTTTCGTCGTACAGGCCGACCGGAACGCCGTCGATGCCGGGCTCGCCGGGATCTCGGATTCCGTCTCCGTCTCGATCTTCCCAGACAAAATCGCCGATTGACGCCGTGCTGCGGACCAGGCCTGCGGCAATCGACGTGATTCGATCGCCGTCACCGAGAGTGACGTCCAATCGTCCCGAGGAATCAAAGTCACTGTCCAAATTGTCCAGGTCCGCGTTGGGAGGACTGAACACGAAGCCGCCCGGCCGTGAAACTTGGATTTGATAGTCGCCAGGCGGAAGGCCAGAAAAGACAAAGGTTCCGCGTGGTTTGCGAATTCTGCCCGCCGTGTAATCACGCTGGCTGGTCGTTGTTTCATATAGTAATCGGGAAGTACTTCGATCCAACAGGCGGACGCCAATGCCTCCCATACCACGATCAAATTCACTGCGTCGGCTACCGTCTCCGTTGACGTCGTACCAGACGCGGCCTTCGATCATGCCGGTGCCAGTAAACTCCACCAGCCCCGCATCGACATTCATTTTGTGTTCGGCGGCTGCGACAGTCACCTCGACCCGTCCAAGTGTGTCAACGTCGCTGTCGGCCGTGTCGTCGGTACCGACGTCGCGAGTCGAAAAAACGTGACCGGGTAGATTCGAGAACTCAAGCGTGTAAGTACCCGCTGCAAGGCCTTGGAATGAATAGGGGCCAGGATCGGATTCCGCTGTGAATCCCGGCGCGGGCAACGGGAAGCTACCGACCGGCCATGATTCGCTGAACATTTCGCGTACGATTCGTCCTGTGCCGTCATACAGGCGAACCAGGACCTTGCGGCCAAGGCTCGATGCCTCGGAAAAAGCCGCCGTGTCCCAAATGGAGAAAACTCCGTCATTGTCGATGTCCAGCCAGACGAATCCGCTGATCGCGGAGGTATTGTCTTCGACGTAGCCTGCTTCGACTTTCACCACATCGCCGACGCCCAACGTGACCACAGTGCTACGCGTGACGGGATCGATGTCGCTATCATGATCGTCGCTGGTGCCCTGGTCGGCTGGCGACACGACATAGCCGGAAACACCGCCGAAGGTGACCGTGTAGGTTCCTGGGCCCAAGCCTCCGAAACGGTACTGGCTGGTTAGCGGTTGTCCATAGGCACTTCGTGTGAAACTGGGACTGGTACGGATGATACGCCCGGTGTGGTCGCGCAGTTGGACGGTGACATCGGGGCCTGCCAGTTCCGACCAGGCGCGAATGCCGTCGCCGTTCACATCGCCCCAGATGCGGCCGAAGATGACTCCCGAGTTCGTCAACGCGTCTTCATAAAATCCGGCATCGATGACGTCTCCAACCTGGACGGTTGCGCGTCCATTGATAACGTCACTGTCCACCGATTCGTTTGCTCCTTTATCGGCGGGTGACGGCTGATAACCGGTCGGTGCGTCGCCAAAAAACAACGTATAGGTCGTTGCAACGCCTTGGGGCAATCCGCCGATGACGTAGTAACCGTCTGCATCAACGGTCCGAGACGCACCGCTGTAGGTTGAACCAAGGGTTCGGCCGGTTGCATCGCGCAGTTCAATACTGATGCCGTTCAGCCCACCTTCGTCGGGA
>JAGQPO010000952.1 GCA_020426665.1 Planctomycetales bacterium | reverse complement strand
GTGGGTGAAGATCCGCAGCGGTTTTTTCTCGCTATTTTGGATCAGCTTTTTCCCCGAGTGGTATTCCCAGGCTCCCAGCGGATACTCCGCTTCCTCAGCCGCGTCGTGATCCTGCTGGTCAACGAAGGTTCCAGAGTACGTGATCAATCGACGAAACAAGTCCGGCCGGAACCAGCCCATCGTCAGCGCGGCGGCTCCGCCACTGCTGCAACCCATGACGGCCTTGCCCCAGGGATTGTCCGTAAACGCGATGTTGGGATAGGCGGCTTTGATTTCTGGGTGACTCAGCACCGCCGGCAAAACTTCGTTGTTGATGAACCGGGCCAGTCGATCGGACATCGTGTCGTACTCCAGTCCGCGTTGGCTGCCGTAACTGTCGTCGCCGCCGTTCTGTACGGCAATGGTGATAAACGGGGGCAGTTTGCGGTTTGGGTCTTTAGAAATCGTCAGGTTGTCGACGGCGTTGCGGACCAATTCCAATCGGCTTGGACCGTCATGTGTCACCAGGATCGGCGCCTTGGTACCGTCTTGATATGCCGCAGGAACATACACCCAGATTTTGCGTTCCGTTCGCACCGGTTTCCTGGGGTCAAGTGTCTTGTCGTCGCCACGGAAGATCTTGCTATCCGACAGCTTCATCGAAAATTCGAACAGCTTTCCTTTGGGGTTTCCAAGATCCGTCAAGTCTCGATCAATTTCATAGTCAGGCCCGATGGTGTAGTCGCCGTTGCCCTGGGTGCCCGGCGATTCACTGTCGCTTTGTCCGAAACAGGTCGTCCAATGACCAAACGCGGAAATGAGCAAGGTGGCAAGGCAAATTCGGGTACACGCAGACGGCAGCGTCAATTGAGTTTTCATGTTGCGGGTCAGTGGTCCGTTGTGATTGGGTCGGACAGCGTGTCCGCCCCGGGCGAAAGTAGGAAGGGGTTGTTTACATTGAATCAACGTTTAATTGATCAATGTAACTGGATTCGGAGTCACGGTCGCGATTTTGCATTCCTCTATAACCCGAATTTTTTTGACACCTACCGCTATACGCCCCCACC
>JAGQPO010000951.1 GCA_020426665.1 Planctomycetales bacterium | reverse complement strand
CGCCCCGGCTCTGTACTTGTCTGTTGATCAAGTGAATGGTCTACAGCGTCAACCATTCGTGAGAAACGGACGACGAATCAGTTCCACGACGCTTTCGGCTCCCTCCTTGTCTCTCAGATGCAATTTCACCCGCACGTTTGTGTCACCGGACAGCAGTCGCAGGCATTCGGGGAGATCCCGTGCTTCAACCGTAGTGTCATCGATCTGCGTGATGACTGTCCCCACAGAAAGGCCTAATTCTCCGGCGGGAGATTGCGGATAGACTTGGATGATCGTCAGATCATCCGTGGGATTGTCCTTCTTTAACCCAATTCCTACGCCTACTACCTCGCGAACTGCAAAACTGGTATTGGAATGGGTGAAGGGCATTCTCTGAATCAGCGTCCACCCAACCGAACTGGGATGGAATTTCATTTGGTTGGTCAGGACAACAACACCACGTCGGTTTGCCGTATCGAGCGCCACGTGCGCGACTGTCCCGGCGCCTCCACCTGAATGACCCAACACGTTCGAGCCAGGCGGGTTGTAAACTCCATTGTTATACCAGGGCATTGCAGTACGACCGAACGGCTGTGATCCATCATGACGAAAGACATGAGTCTGCTTCATCAGTGGCGTCAGCGGAGTCTCTGTGAGCCCCAAGTTGGCTGACAAAAACTTCAACAAATCGTCGGCAGTCGTCAGCAACCCGCCCGCCGGCTGCATCGCTTGAAACTTCCAAAAGTCGGCCTTTGTTCCATCAACCATGTGACCGTGGGCCAGCCGAACTTTCTGTTCGTCTGAAAGCGTAAATCGAGTATCGTTCATACCGAGCGGACGACAGATCCGATCAATGACCAGTGTTTCATAGTCGACTGCGGTCGCTCGCGCAATCGCATGTCCCAGGAGTGCCATTCCGATATTCGAGTATTGAAAGCGAACACCAGGTTCCTGCTCCAATTCGTAAGCTGACAGAAACTCATAAAGCATCTCGACCGTAAACGCAGCGCCGGCCTGCTTAAATGCCCTCAACTCAACCGGGCCGGGTTGTTGCGTTAACAGTTCCGCATGCTGCGGGAGATGCCAAGGGAGTCCGGAATCTTGCACTGCTAAGTTCAGCAGCGTGATCTTTGTTCCACGAAAGGTCGGGACAGTCACTCCTTCCGGCAGGTACTTCTCCACGGGATCGTCCAGGCCCATCTCACCTCGCTGCACGGCATCCAACAGCAACAACGATGTAAACACCTTGGTGACGGAACCCATCTCAAAGATGGTGTTGTGATCCACCAACTGATCCGTTCCGTTATCCGGTTTTCCGAAGCCGAAAAATCGCGTTCCGTGTTCGTCAACGAGTCCGATCACCATACCGGAATTAGAATCCGTAAAATGCTGTTGCAAGGATGCTTCGATCGCCTCAGCATTCGAGTCGAGGAATTCCGATTGGGCAGACAGGCTGCTTGTGATCAACAAGGCAAGAACGAATGAGATACTTTTCATAACGTTTTTTCTGAGTGCTCTGGTGAAATATGGTCTGTTTAGATTGGTTGCTGATTACCGGCACGCGATGATAAAGGTTCTGCGGAAGTCAAACAGAACCGTCCCATCAACCCGCGTTCCAATTTGACATGAGTGGCCTTGAGGCTGTTTTCTGCTGAGGTTTTCATGATTGCTACTTCGATTTCAATCCCTGTTCTTCAAGCCACGCTGCAACCGCGGCGCGGTCTTTCTTGAGTGCCTCGATAACTTCATTCACCGGCGGTTCGTGTTTAACGTAACCGTTTGAAATCGACTTTGGAATTCTTATCGGGTACGCCCCGTAGTATTTTGGGGTTTCCGTTGCATAGTCGATTGTGTTCAAGGCGGCGCGTCCACCGCGGAGGTCTTCGAAAACGTCCGTGATGAAGCGACCCCGTTCCGACTTGAAGACCGCTCCATAGATTCCCATTCCTAACCCACCGCGGTTGGTCACCGACGTCGACTGATTCCACCGCACCGTGCGTCAACACTCAGCTCTCCACTTTCGATGTCGGCAACGATCGATTCGGAGTTGCCAAGAATTAATTCTTCGATCTCTGCTGGATATTTGAGGGTGGTACTTCGATAACTGGGCTGAATCAGTGCCAACTCATCGATGCTTAAACCCGACGCCTGCTGCCACTGGGACAATCCGCCAGTCTTGATGTCACGCAGCAAGTCAAGTTGGTGCTCGCGGTTAATGGTGTCGGCCAATTTGGCGTGACCAGAAGTCGCGATCAGATGCCCCTCGGCGCAGTGCGTTCCCCAAGGATCGATAAATACAGGCCGGCGCCCCGGCACGAAAATGTTTTGCGGGAAATTCCCCTCACGCATGTACGCTTGCAAGGTTTGGAGATGTTCCATTCGTTGTGCAAGTTGCGATTCATTAAGATGCGCGACATCTGCGGAACGTAGTTGATTGATCACCAATTTTAGATGGGCTTGTATCAACGATACTTCGTCATCCACGAAATCTGAATCGCCTAAGATTTCGAAGTTCGGAGTGTCGCTGGTCCAATTGCCGTTCAATTCACACAGCTTTCGATACAACCGATCGTGACGGGCTGACAGGTCGGGTTCTGGCATTCTCGCCCAAAGCGTACCGGCGCAGGCGGCCAGTACCAGGAAAGCGAATGCGGAAACGGCTTGAAAAAGTGTGTTACTGCGGATCATCGTCTTGATTCCTTTTCGGGAGCGTCTTCGAATTTGGTCCAAAGCTGACCAAAACGCCCTGCGAATTCGGGGACGATGCAGACCAAAGAAATCTGACGAATTCCCAAAGAAACTTCAGTCTCAACAGAAGGACCAGCCAAAACACGAAGAGACCGCTGGGATTTCAACACTCCCTGAACGACGTGAATTCCTGGTTGACGGCAGATGCGATTCTGAACAGGACATGAGCGTGTTAATTGCCCGAGACGATGCTTGGCAACGCCTTGAAATTCACATACTTTGAGATTCCAGCAATGAGTCCTGGAGTCTCTTTCGAATTTGTTGGGAGATGCGACGAACGGTGCGTTCGGAGCAAAGCAATTTATCGGCAACTTCCTGATTGTTACATTGGGCAAGTTTCATCTCCACGACGACGCATTGTTCATCGTTCAATATCGACAACGTATTTTTCAGCTGTTCAGCGAAC
>JAGQPO010000950.1 GCA_020426665.1 Planctomycetales bacterium | reverse complement strand
TAACAGACGCCGGAGATTTACAGCACCAATGCCGATGAGCACCAATTCAACCCGTCCTCCGCAAGCCCTGAATCATGGGCACGACAAAAGTGTCCGACCAGTCATTGGTCGATTCTTTTGCTGCATTTTACTCTGCGTTGCCGGCATAGGCCTTTACGGATGCAATTCGTCGACACTTCCCGGTGACCAATCTGCCAATTCACGCAGCGGGAACGGTGACGGGACACAAAATGTAACGCTGGCCAATCCCGTTGGTTCCTTGAAACTTGCGATCCGCAGCCGCCATTGGGGAAAGGCGTGGGACGCGGCCGAAATCATCCTGGCCGAAGAAAACTCCAGCGAAAAGAATCAAGACAACTCCGACGACAATACCGCCGCCGGCGGCGACTCGTCCGGCGGGCGATTGGCGAATATCCCATCGGACACTTTGGTGTTGATCGCCCAGGCCGCCCATGAGACCGGGCGTAAAAAGGAAGCGGCCGAGTACTTGCGCGCGGCATGCGAGAATGAACAATTCGAGAACGAGTCACGTGTGCGGCAAACCATCATCGCGATGGTCGGCGTTGGAGAATTCTACGACGGATTTGACTTTCTGGAGCAGGCTTTGGCCGCGCAGCCCGGCCAAGACGAAACACGTCGCTGGTTGTTTGATTTTTACGTCGGTTCGGACGATCGAGTTTCAGCGATGCCACACGGCCAAAAACTGGTTCTGGCCAGAAAGTTCGATTTGGTTCTGCTGAAGGACTTGAGTAATACAGAACGACGGAATCTGGAGGCGGCACCGCTGGTCCAGATGGTCCAGCGTAATCCAGACGACAAACGTCCGATGCTCGGTACCGCAAAAACCAAATTCGACGAAAGTAAGTACGACGAGACGATCGACATCATTCGCGAAATCATCGAACAGCATCCCGATCATCAACCGTCGCAAGCCGTGTTGGGACAGGCGCTCGCCGCCTCGCGACGATTCGACGAACTCGAAACTTGGGCCGCCGAACAAACCGATGGCATTCAGGACTATCCCGGCTATTGGATCGCACTCGGTGACTGGGCGCGGGCGAAAGATGACAAACCCGCGGCGCTGCGATGTTTTGCCGAGGCAGCGAATTGTGTCGACCCCGACGTCGTCCAGATCTGGACTCGCTTGGCCGTGCTGCTGCCGGAGTTGTCCGAAACTCAACCCCTGGTCACCGACGCCATGATCTCCACGGTCAATGATCGTGCACAAGAATTGAATCGATTTCACCAGTTGAAAGACCGCTTCACGCGGACGGGTGATATTTCACGTGCGATCGCACTGGATATCGCGAAGATGCTGGTGGGCCTCGGTCGACTGTGGGAGGCGGAGGCTTGGTCGGCAATCGCCACCACCCTACCAGAAGACGACTCGGTTGATGTCGAATCGTTTCGCAATGAGTTGGTCAATAAACTTGGGCCGGAAACGCCCTGGCGGATGCCGGAAACGTTACCCGAGTTTGCGCCGCTGATCTCTGCCCTGCGCCTGCCGTCGATCGAAAAGGTCGTTTCTGCGTCGGTGCCTAAGGACCCATCGAATGACGATTCTCCGCAAATCGCAAACACTGGAATTGATGCCGACGCCGAAATTGTCGACTGGAAATTCGAGAACGAAGCGGTAGCGAGAGGATTACAGTTTTGGGGACGCACCGGCGACACACTGGACCAGGCGGGAATCATGCTGTACCAGACGCTTGGATGCGGCGGTGGCGCGATCGATTTTGACTTGGACGGCTGGAGCGATTTGTACCTGGCTGACGCCGGCGGCACGCCTCCACATGATGACTCTCGTCCCAACGAGTTGTTTCGCAATCTAAACGGACACTTTCAAGGCGTCGCAGCGGTTTCTGGAACCGACGACACGGGATTCGGCCAAGGCGTTGCGGTTGGTGATGTCAACGAAGACGGATTTCCAGATCTATTGGTTCTTAACTACGGACCCAATCGCCTGTTCATCAACAACGGCGATGGTACCTTTACCGACCGGAGTTCGGACATTCAAAGTGGCATCGAAGATGAGTGGTCGGCGAGTGCCGCGATCGCGGACCTGGACCAAGATGGTCTGTCGGACATCGTGATCGTCAACTACTGCGGCACGCTGGGGCCGATCAATGATCCTTGCAGAATATCGGATTCCGCCATGCCACGGTCATGCTCGCCGATGCTGTTTCCAGCTCTTCCGGATCAATTCTTCAAGGCCAACCGTGACGGCACCTTCGTTGACGCAAGCAAGCAATGGAACGCCGTCAGTGAATTACCAGGGCGCGGCCTGGGGATCGTCATCGGAGACTTGGACGGCAATGTGGGCAACGAAGTGTTTGTGGCGAATGACATGACCAACAACCATTATTGGAGCCGAATACAATCAGGCGATGCAGGCCACCAGTTAACATTTACCGAATCGGCAATGTTGCGTGGCATCGGGGCGGACGACCGCGGAATCCCACAAGGTTCGATGGGCATTGCATCGGGAGACTTGGACAACGACGGCGACATCGATTTCTATGTCACCAATTTTGACAAGGAATACAACACCTTGCATCTGCAGTCATCGGCGGGAATTTGGCAAGACCGTACGGACGCGTCTGGATTGGTAACCCCGACGGCCCCCTTGGTCGGGTTTGGAACCGAAGCGATTGATATTGATAACAGCGGCGATCTCGAGCTCGTTCTCACCAACGGCCATGTCGATCTGTTCTCCCGTGGCGACCTGAAAGTGATGTACTATCAACCCGCTCAGATCTTCAAGCGTTCCCCAAATGGTCGTTATCGTTCGGTCGCAACCAGTTCACTCGGCCCCTACTTCCAATCCAATCATGCCGGCCGAGGCCTATGGACAATCGACGCCGATCGCAATGGGCTGGTTGATTTCCTGGTCACGCACCAGACCGAACCGATCGCATTGATGATGAATCACTCCCCGCAGAGCGGAAACTGGATCCGCATGGACTTAAAAGGACGACGATCCTCTCGCTCTGCAATCGGCAGCACCGTCCGCGTCACGACAAGTCAAGGTACTCACACCGCTTTTCGGCTCGCCGGCGACGGTTACATGTGCAGCAACGACAGTGTTCTGCACGTCGGATTGGGAAACGTTGCCGACGAAACCGTCACCTTGACGGTGACTTGGCCGACCGGCATCGAGGAACGGTACAGCGACGTCCCCACACGTACCGAAACGGTAATCGTCGAATCAGACGACTGACTACGATCCTACGACTCAAGCTCTTTCAGTCGCGCTTCCAGGTCATCGATGCGCTCGGTGACTGCATCCAAACGCGCGATCAATTGGTCGATCACATCCTTCTTTTCACCGGGAATCGCCGACGACTTAGTGGCAGCATGTTTTTCCACACGCGCTTCCAAGTATTGGCGTTCCTGAGGCGTGTACAACTTGTGAGAAAAGGTTTGCCCACGTCCCGGCGGCGTCAACGCCTCGACCAGATCCTTTTCGATCAGTGAGTCCAGCACGTTTTTAACGGAGTCCAAATCGGGCAAGTTGTGCATTCGCGATGCCCGTGTGCGCAATTCGCCGATCGTCTGGGGACCACGAAGTAACAACTCGGTGATGATCGCTGCTTGCGGGTTGTCCAGCTCCAACCAATCGTACGCCGCATGCCGGTACTTGGTGACACGACCGTTCCCCTGGATCTCTCTGGCCGCTCCGACCTCGCGTAATTCATCGAGTGCCAACAGCACGTCATCCTCGTCAAGATCCATTTGCGGCGAGCGATTGGATTTCTGGTTACTGCCGCTGATGATTGCCGAAGCGGACATCGGATAATTGTCCGGCGTCGTTTTCGCCTTCTCGACTAAAACACCCAAGACGCGCCGCGCATTGGCGGACAAGGGAACCACTTTTTTCGAAGCTTCGCCGTCAGATTCGGACATACTTTTGAAGACCGTTAGGAAACGAAAACGTATTCGATGGATGGTTACGAAAACGAAACCGGGTACGCATCAAGCCTCAGTTTAACATCCCAACGGCGGTTCGTCATTCCACCCCAATTCCGTCGGGCGTGGCCCAGTATCCGCCACGTGAATGGTCGAACCGCAACTTTTGACCGCGGAATGATTCGTCAAATCCTGCGGATTCGTCAAAGACTTTGTGACCGCCAACGTAGGTTGCCACCGGCCAACCCGTAAGCGTCACCGAATCCCAAGGACTCCATTTTGACTTTGTCTGTTGGTCGGCATCATGAATCGTTTTGCGCTTGCTCAAATCGACTAGAACCAGATCCGCATCGTATCCATTTTCGATCCGCCCCTTTCCGACCATTCCCCAGACTCGGGCCGGCGCATCGCACATCCACCCAGCGACTTGGTTGATCGAACATCGCCCTTGAACCACTTGATCCAACATCAGCGCCAAACTGTTCTCGACCGCGGGCAAGCCCGATGGGCTTTTCGGGTACGGTTGTGCCTTTTCTTCCAGAGTATGCGGCGCGTGATCAGTCGCAATCACCTGGATCGTATTATCTAAAAGGGCGTCGAACAATCGCCTGTTATCCTCCGCCGTTTTGATCGATGGGTTCATTTGAATCCTGCTGCCCAAACGCGGATAATCGTCGACGTTGAAGAACAGGTGGTGCAAGCAGACTTCGGCCGTGATGTAGGGAGCCGCATCGACCAACAACGGCAACTCCGCAGCCGTGGAAACGTGTAAAACATGAAACCGATGTTGATGACGACGCGCCAATTCGGTCGCACGACGAGTCGCGATCACTGCCGCCTGGACATCACGGATCCGCGAGTGATCGGCAAGATCGGTTGTGCCCGCCAATCGCTCCGCATTGGCGCGAACGGTTTGCTCATCTTCACAGTGGGCACAAATCGGCAACCTGGTCTCGGCGAAGATTCTCTCCAGAGCCTCCTGTTGGTCGACCAGCAAATTCCCCGTGCTGCTGCCGATGAAAATCTTGATCCCCGGTACGTCAGTCGCGTCAGCCAAGTCGGCCACATTGTCCGGTGTCGCTCCGATGTAAAAACCATAATTGACAAGCGACTTGCCTGCCGCGATTCGCTCCTTGTCACGCACCCCTTCGATGGTCACCGCCGGCGGCTTCGTATTGGGCATCTCCAGGAACGACGTCACGCCTCCGACGGCACAGGCGTGACTGGCGGTTGACAAGTCTTCTTTGTGGGTCAAACCGGGATCGCGAAAGTGGACCTGGTCGTCCACAACGCCGGGCATCAAATGCAATCCGCTGCAATCTACAACGCGATCGGCCGCGGCGGTGTCGGACGCATCGACATCCAGAATCTTGCCGTCCTGGACCAGAACAGAGGCTGCCACAACGGATTTCGGCAAAACAACAGAAGCATTGCGAAACAGAGTACGAGTCATTTCAGATCCTGGGAAATCCTGTCGGCTGGCAGAATGCGAGGCAAGGCCGGTTGATATCACCTGCCCAATCCTATCGCCGATCCCCGGTTTCGCGAAGTGCCCGGCCGAAAAGGCCGCGGGCTGCTGAACATTCTTGGAAAAGCTGCGTATTACCGGCTGCTTAGTGTTCGCCTCGCATTGGCCGGTTGACTAGTCTGTCGGCGAAGGGAGGCCTTTGGCCTACGTTCAAGCAAACCTTCCTATCGCCACACCGCGGACGTTCCAGGTTCATGGAAGGTTGTCCGGTAAAGTCAGTATTGACGCGAATCCTCGGTGGCGGCTTAAAGATCTCGTCCGATGACACTATTGATTAACAGATTTCTTTGCCTCTCGAGTGCCTTGAACTGGGCGACGATTATTGTTCCGTTGGCATTTGCGGTCTTCTGTGGGACGACCAGGGCTCACACCACAGGCGAAACATACGTCTGGCTGAACGTTGAATCCGACCACATTACTGGTCGGGTGGAAATCAATTTAACGGACCTGAAAGATCGAATGGGGCTGGAGTTATCGCGAACGAGCAACCCCAAACCGACCAGACAAGAAGGTGTCGAGAGCAATGGTGAATCAGAAGATTCGTTCGTCGACGAACGGATGACCGTTCTGGAACAAACACGGCCACAGGTCCTTCAATACATTCGCAAACACTTTGCGCTTTCCGCGGATTCAAAACCGATTCCGATCGACTTCACGGACCTTCGCATTCTGGATCTGCCCTCCGACGAAGGCAGTTACGCCCAATACATCTATCAGACGCCGGTCGGAATAGTTCCAAATGAAATCACAATCCGCAACAGCTTGTTTGTAGAAGACAGTTTTACTCACCGCAGCCTGGTATGCATCGAACGCAACCGGAAGAGCGGACAAGAATTTGAGGGCGAGTTCACTGCGATGGTGTTCGGCGCCCACAACCCGATTCAAACGCTTGACCTGACACACATCGAACTGCTATTGCGTCCCCGAGATTTCATTTGGCAAGGCATTCTGCACATTTGGATCGGGATCGATCACATTCTCTTTATCGTCGCATTACTATTGCCGGCGGTCTTGGTGCGTCGAGAGGGTCGCTGGGCACCGGTCGAAAAGTTCAATGAAGCGTTCTGGAACCTATTAAAAATCGTGACGCTGTTTACGATCGCGCATTCGATCACTCTCAGTTTGGCAGCCCTGGGATTGATCGATTTGCCGTCTCGGTTGGTCGAATCCGTTATCGCATTGTCGATCATTCTGGTTGCGATGAATAATATCTTTGGCAAATTCAATGACAAAACATGGTTGATCATTTTCGGTTTTGGGCTGTTCCACGGAATGGGCTTTGCGTCCGTGATGAGCGACTTGCCGTTTCGCATGGTCCATCTGGTGAAGGTGCTGATTGGATTTAATATCGGAGTGGAACTCGGGCAACTTGTGATTGTGGCGATGGTATTCCCAATCATCTTTTTGTTGCGAAGACAGGGGGCGTATCAACGGATCGTCTTGGCTTTGGGATCGGGCATCATTTCCACCGTTGCCGGCTACTGGTTTGTTGAGCGGGCCTTTGCACTGTGAAAATGAACCGCACGCTCATCCTAAACCATCGACATATCGTCCAAACGGTTCAACGAGCTGGACTGCATCAGTTCATGTCCGAGCTGATCGACCGACTTGAAAACGCGTTTGCATCGTACTCATCGAACAAGTTTGACGTTCCGATTCGCGACGGATTTCGGTACGACCGTCCCGTCCCTGGCCTGATCGAATGGATGCCGTTACACGACAAAGGCCAAGCGGTATTCATGAAGGCCGTCGGATATCACCCCTCTAATCCGATCATGGAATGTCTGCCGACCGTGATGTCATCGTACCAACTGTTCGACCCGAGGACGGGACGTCTGGTGGCGATTGCGGACGGCAATCTGTTGACGGCCATGCGAACCGGCGCCGCATCGGCGGTGGCAACCAAGCACCTTGCCGCACGGCGTTCCGTTTCACTGGGGCTGGTCGGATGTGGCGCGCAAGCGGTAACACAATTTCACGCGATCTCGCGAATTGCCGACATCGACCAAGTCCGTGTTTTTGATATCGATCATCGGAACGCACGGTCGCTGAAACATCGCCTGGTCCCATTCAACGAACGCGGGACGCGGATTCGGCAAACCTCCCTTGATGAGTTGCTGGAACACTCAGACGTGATTTGCACCGCCACATCGGTGGAAGTCGGCAAAGGCCCCGTGATCGATCACCAATTGCTGATGCCGGATGTCCATCTGAACGCCGTCGGTTCCGATCTTCCTGGGAAAATCGAGTTGCCCGTCGGACTGTTAAAAAACAGTCTGGTGTTTCCGGACCATCGCGAGCAGGCCTGTATCGAAGGCGAGTGCCAACAATTGTCCGAAGATGAAATCGGCCCCACGCTGCCGGAATTGGTAGCATCGCCAGATTTTTATCACGGAGCCCGCAACCAGCGCACGGTCTTTGATTCAACAGGTTTCGCGTTAGAAGACTTCGTTGCGTTGCAGTTGCTGACCGACCATGCAACCGAATTCGGGTACGGCGAACACGTCGAAATCGACGGTTCGGTGGCGGACCCCTTCAATCCATATGAAAACATCCACTCCGCATCGGAGTCAAATCACTACAAAGTCATAACCTATCCATTATGAATTTTGACTGGACCGAAGAACAGATCACGTTTCACGACCGCATGCGAGACTTCGCGATGTCGGAATTGACCGATAACGTGATCCGGCGCGATGAAGAAAGCGAGTTTGCCGAGCACCTTTGGCAGCGTGCCGCAAAAATCGGTATCCAAGGAATGTACATCCCCACTGATTACGGTGGTCAAGGTTCTGCGGATATCCAAACGGCAATGTTAGGAATGCAGGCTCTCGGTTACGGCTGTGGTGACGGCGGTCTGTTGTTGGCACTCAATGCGCAAATGTGGGCGGTCCAGCTTCCGATTCTGCATTTCGGAGACGAATTCCAGAAACAAAGGTTCTTGCCGAAACTGTGCGACGGCACGTGGAAAGGGGCGCACGGAATCACCGAACCGGGGACCGGAAGCGATGTTTTTAATATGCAAACGACCGC
>JAGQPO010000949.1 GCA_020426665.1 Planctomycetales bacterium | reverse complement strand
TGCCGACGCCTTCGGCGGTATCCGCAATGGGGACTTTTAGATCCAAACACGCTTCGATCACATCGACGTCGGCCGGAACAGACGCCCAGCCCTGTGACTTTCCCAATTGAATCGGAATCGCCTCGGCGCGAAGTGCGTCGGCAGCCGATTCCAATAGTTCGAAGTAACGTTTATTCGGCGGCGTGCTGACCGCCGAGAGCCGACTGAACCAGCCGGCGCGGCCGCCTGGAATCGTGACGTCATCGGGGAACTTTTCGATCGGCAGTGCCAGCAATTTCAAAACATCCCACTTTTCCAGTTCGTCGATCCAATCATATGCCGTCGCCTCGGAATAATGGTTCGATTCGCAATTGGTATGAACCAGCAACCAGACTCCGAAAGAATCGGATTGCTTGACCAGATGCGAGACTCGCTTGCTGACGGATTTCCAAAACTGCTTGGGCGCGCGCGCCATGGCCGGTGAAGGGATGATCTCCAACAATAAGCGATCGGTTTCGGCATCGGCGTCTTTTCCCGCCAGCTTCGCCAATCGCTGCAGATCCTTACCGGCACTGGCCATCGGTGGCATACCGCCGAGCGTACGCCGAACGAGCAGGTCGCGGAATGTTTCAAAAGCTTCTTCGGGTTCGAATTGTTGCTCCAGATCTTTGGTGTATTCGCCGAGTGCTTTTCCCGATAGGCAACCGCCCAGTGCGAACTCCAAAACCGCATCGCGACGTCGATCTCGATCAACGTCCAACGCGTGAACCCGTTCGGCTTCAATCGCTTTTCCGAGTCCTCGCCCGGCGTAGGTCAGGTTTCCCAGCTCTTTAAAAATGCGCGCGGCTTCTTCCCAAAACGGGGGCAAAAAATGGCGCACCGAGCGGTTCAATTCTTCAGCCATCTCCATGAACGCGTCCCACGCGTGACCGGGTTTTGATTTCGCCTTTCGCGCGGCCGCTTTGATCCGTTTGACCAGCACCAACGCATCTTTGGCGTTTTCTGGATGAGTGATCAATGCCCAACTGGCGAAACCCAGGGCGCGCCTACTTTGGATCGCGATCGGTTTGCTTTCTCCGACAGACTCAAGTCCCAGGAACTCCATCGCCAGATCTTCCGCCGGGCCCAGTCGTTCGGCGCCCAGGCGAACGACTTTGCGGTCGCCGAGTGCGCCGCCGGAATAAGTTCGCGCGACAACTTTCTCCGTGACTTTCGGATCGGTTTTTGACTTGACGCTGATCATTCCGCCGGCAACCAACTGAGCTTCGAACGCCTTTTGTGACTTCGCCGGTTTTTTTGCAGTCTTGCTCATTGATCGTCCTCCGATGATTCAACTTTCCGCTTGGCATAGATCTCCGACGCCATTCGCACACCCTCGCTGAACGTGACCGGCCCGACCGAGCTGATTTTTAATGACCGTTGATTTTCGTCGACGAAGACCAGACTTCCCGTCCATGTCGGGGACTCGGGATACTCGTCGCCGACAAAAAAACGAGCCTCGACAAGGGTGTCATTTTCCCAAACTCGACACGTTGCTTGGCCGCCGCTGACGGGATATCCCAACCGACGGCAATGGGACGTGGCATAGTTGAGTTGTTCGAAATGGCCGCCGGAATAGTCATTGATGTAAGTGAGTTCGCGTTGTTGGTCGGTCGGTTGAAAGATCGGCCGATACAGTTGGTCGATGGCTTGGATGATTCCCAAATCACTTGCCAATTCACGAAGTTCCTCCACGTCGCCGACCAAGATTGGATGGGGCACACCGAAGGAGTCCGTTTTGATCCATTGTGACTCCCCGTCCAAGTCGACTACGCCAAGTCCGCGTTTCGCATCGGCTTCGCGCAACAGGCCGGCGTTCTCCAGATCGAACGAACCGTCTTCGCCGACCGGCACCACGACCATATTTTCCAAACACCCCCGCCAAGCGGGATCGACCCAGACGTTGATCAAGACCTCGCGAGGAATGGACAGCGATCGCAACATCCAACGTTCCACCGTGTGGCGACATTCCAGTTGGTGATCGGCCAACCAATCGGCGAGCGCCAACAACGACTCGGCAGTGTCGGTTTCCTTCAACCACTTGGGGACCGAGGCGAGTGATTTGCCGCTCGGGTTTTGGCAAACCAACTTGCCCGCCCGAAGTCCCAACTTGTAATCCCGCTCGGCATCAATCCAAGCGTCAACCTGTTCATCCACCACAGCCATCGGCGGTCTCGTTCTGTTTTGAGAAGCGGAAAAGTGCCCGTTACCATTGTGGCATATCGCGTGAATCTTTTGTGTCTACCATGACACAAAAGGTCAACGGGCAGCGTAAGTCGGGGTACGGCCTGCAAAGACTGCCGATGCAAATTGCAAAACACATGCACATGCCAAACAAGCTGGCATGGGGCATCAAGACGGAATCAAATTGGCGAACCTCAAAAATCACCCAATTGGACGGCCAAGACGATGGGTGTTTACAGCAACAGTCCCGGAATCGACGGCATTTCTGAGCCCCAACCGTGGTTCGTCATCGGTCGCGGCGAAACGCTCGTCACTGCGATAAAGGTTGCGAGTCCGCCACATCGCGATTGCCTCGCCAGAGGCGAACCGTTCGGTCGGAGCTGGCCGAAACGAGAACTTGGTCGTCCGGTGAGAAGGCCAAGTCGACCACGGATCCGGTATGTCCAACCAGCGCCGCACGCTGTTGGCCGGTCGCGCTGTCCCATAACCGAATGACTTGATCGTCGCCTGATGACGCGATCGTTGTTCCGTCGTTCGTGATGGCCAGCGAGGCAAGGATCCCGGCGGAACCGGTCAATAATTTTGGCGGGACGGGTTCGCCTGATCGCAGGTTCAGCAACGAATCGCTTTGCCAAATCTTGACCAGCCGGTCGTACGTCACAGCGGTAAGTGTCTGACCGTCCGGTGAAAACTGAAGGCGTTCGATGGGTCGTGTACCCTCGGTCCATTGGATCGCTTGACGGCCTGTCATAGCGTCCCAGATCGACATCAGGTTTGCAGAGCAAATGATGATTTGACGACCATCGGGCGAAAAGACGATATCGTCGACCTTCCCTGGAGTGAACGACGTGATTTGACGATTGCCGCGGAGGTCCCAGATGACTGCCTCGTGCCGAGCGGAGGAAAAAGCGATTCGACTGTGATCCGGTGAAATCGCGAAGGCGAGCGGGTCCAGAGCGTTCTCAATAGCAGGCAGTTGGCGAACCTTATCGAATGTCTCGGCATCCCAAATTCGAATCGCACCATCTTGACCACTGGTCACGATCAAGCTGCGGCCATCAAGTTTGATCAGTCGCACTTGCCAGACATTGCTTTGGTGTGCCACGAACTCGTTTTCCAACTTCCCGCTTTGGACGTTCCAGCAACGGACTTTGCCGTCATAACAAGCCGTGACAATTTTGTTTCCGTCTGGAAAAAACGCGACGGAAGTCACCAATTCGGGATGTTCCAACAGGTCAAGTCCGTCTTGACGGTCAAGATTCCATTTTTTGACGGTCCCGTCACAGCTGGCGGTCAATAATGAATGTCCTTGATCGGTAAACACGACAGATTTGACTTCGGCCGAGTGACCTTTTAGCCGCCGCACCAGTTGGCCGCCGGCAAGACTGCGAATCGCAACGGTGTTGTCCGCGCTCGCCGAAGCCAACCATTCCCCGTCAGGTGAAAACTCCAGATCATAGATCGTCTCGGAGTGGCTTGAAAACGCGGAGAGCAATTCATGGCGATCAGTATTCCAAAGGCGGATCGATCCGTTGGCATGCCCGCTAACGAGCAAGGGATGAATCGATGACCAGGCCAGCGACCAAATCGACCCTTGTCCGCCACCAAGTACCTGCACGCTCTCACCCGATTTTGAGTCCCAAAGTTTGATTTGACCGCCCCAACCTCCCGAGGCGATTTGCGATCCATTTGGAGAATACGAAAGAGCTTCGACAAAGTCTTCTTCGGCATCGATCACGATTGTCGGCAGGGCTCCGATTCCGTGATGAATGTTGATCCGGCTGCCCTGGGTCCGATAGGCAATTGCGTCGCCGGCCGGCGAAAGGGAAACCGCACGAGATCCATTGAATTGGTGCAAGCGATCGCCGCTTGCGACATCCCACAGCGTCACTTCGTTGTCGATCGAAGCGCTGGCAAGCGTCTTAGCGTCTCTGGAGAAATCGATTCGATAAGTACGATACGGATGCGCCTGCCACTCACGAATTTTTTGATTGTCCTGCAGATCCCAAAGGACCAGTCGTCCGTCAAAGCATCCCGCCGCGAGCAACCGGCCGTCAGCTGACACCGCAATGGTTTCAAGTTGACTATCTTCAAAGACGATCGGGACGTTTTGGCTTTGCTGCCAATTTCGCCATAGGTAATACCATTCAAATCCTCGCAAGTCTTGCCCGCCGTCTCGCGGAATGTGGCGGCGAAGCAATTCGCCACAACGTTGCAGGTTGGCTTCATCCCAGTCGCGGATGGCCAAATTCATGTCAGAAATATACAGCGTCCGCGCCATGGAATTTCGCGCCGACTGGGCTTCGTTGGCGAGCCGCATTTGGCTGGTCGCGATGATCGGCCCCAAGACGGCCAGGACCACCAGCACGCTGACAAACGATGCGGCCAGTGGATAACGGCGAACCCAACGCGCTGTGCGCTCCGGCAATCTTGGACGCCGTGCCTGAATCGGTTCGCCGATCAGGTACCGTTGCAAATCATCGGCCAGCGCAGCGGCGTCGGGATAACGTTTGGATGGTTGTTTTTCCAGACAGCGCAGACAGATCGTTTCTAAGTCAGCGGCAACCGATCGGTTTAACTTGCGAAGCGAAATCGGATCCTGCTCCATCACTTTGCGAAGCGTTTCGACGGAGCTGGATGATCGGAACGGGGGATACCCGGTCAGCATGCAATAGAGTGTTGCGCCGATCGAATAGATATCCGCCGGCGGACCGGCCGTAGACGCGTTGCCGGCGGCTTGTTCCGGAGCCATGTATTCCGGAGTCCCAACGACCTGCCCCGTCTCGGTCAGGTCACTGCCGCCGTCGACACGGCGTGCCAATCCGAAATCCGCAACTCTGATTCGGTCAAAGCGGTCAAACAATACGTTCGACGGTTTGATGTCACGATGCACGATGCCTCGTTGATGTGCGTAGTCGGCGGCCTCTGCAATCTGTTTTGCGATGTTCGCCGCCCGCGAAGGCTCCAGCGGAGACTGCCGAACCAAATCGGAAAGACTCGGTCCTTCGACGATGCCCATCGTGTAATACAGCACACCGTGCTGGTCGCCAACTTCGTAAACCGGCACGATCCCCGGATGGTCCAATCTTGCGGCGGCTTCGGCCTCGCCACGAAACCGGATTCGGTCTTCGTCGCGCGCCAGTGGTCCGGCGCGCAGAATCTTTAAGGCAACGCGACGGTTCAATTTCAAGTCGCGTGCTTGAAACACGATTCCCATTCCGCCGCGCGCGATTTCTTCCTCGACAACATAATTGCCGATTTTAAATCCGATTTGTGGAGACTTTCCTGTCGCCGCATCGGTATCGGTATCCGTGGCACGGACACCGTAGTGATCATCGCGCGAGCGGAGATTATTGATGATCTGAAAGACGTTTTTGACGCGCTCGATTTGATGATTCAGCGCCGTGTCGCAACGATGTTCTGTTGAATCCGTCCACCGGTTCGGTGGAACCCCGGCGGCGATCTGTTCATCGATTGCCTGTAAACGATCAGCCAATTCGGTGGCCGACCGATCATCCGACGAATCGTCTGTGGATGCGTCGTCAGACATTGTCACCATCCATCGCCGACTGCAATCGGATCACCGCCCGTGACCAAAGTTTTCGGACCGCGTCAGCAGACCGATCCATGTGAACACCAATTTGCACGAACGAGAGTCGCTGCCAATTTCTCAGTTCGATGACTTGGCGTTCCTCATCACGAAGGGTACTCAAAGCGCGATACAGAAGAGCTTCTTGTTCTCGATCGGACATCAGCGTCGACGGTGATTCGGTTCGGTCAATCAACCTCGAAGGGGAATGTTTCGACAGATCGTCCGGCAACGGTTGCTCACGGCCGACATATCGCTTTTCGGCGCGATAGAAACGGTTTGTCTGTTGCAGATCGTTGGCCAAAATCCCGCGCAACCAGGACAACAACTCCTGACGGGTCTCGCCATCAAAATCTCCGATACATCGCTGCGCCGAGAGGATTGAGTTCTGGACGATGTCAGAGGCGCCCACTTTGGGCGCGATATTCGGGTCGATTTCCGCATTGGCGATCGCCAACAAGTACGGCTGACACTCCTTGATCAACAATTCCATTGACTCGACGCAACCGGCCTTGGCATCTCGAATCAGCCGCATGAAATCGGCGTGGGAGTCTCCAGATTGCGAAGTACAAGCCATCTCGTTCGCATACCGCAAGTGTATTTGCAAATTCAAGTCGTCAGCCGAGGCCGTATTTGTCGTCGTTGGGCGACGAATTCCAAGAAACCGGCACTTTTTCAATTAAATCGTCGACCGGTTTTCATTCTACCGGCACAAGGGGCATTGGGAGCAATCGCTCCGACAATTCAGTATAGCCCCGCTTTTTCTCGATTCTAAATCAGGTGCCTGCATGCGTCGCAGATTCGCCACCCGCTCCCACACGCAGGAAAGCACCGTTGCGGAAAACCGGCCCCACCGTCGTCGAAGCCGCCCCTTGTACCTGAAACGGCGGCGGCTGTTGGCCGAACAATTGGAAGATCGGCGTGTCTTGGCATCGGGATTGGACTATGGCGATGCGCCCGACATTGGCTCTGTCCCTGTGTCAGGCGACTACCAGACGACGAAACAGAACAACGGCCCGTCCCACTCAATCGTTCCCGATTTGTTCCTCGGAAAACGAGTCGACATTGACGACGGAACCTTGCAAGATGCCAATGCCAACGCCGACGACAACTCGAAATTGCTGGCTGATTTGGCGGGCGACTTTATCGCCGGAACGAAAGCCGGTGAATCGGTATCGCCGACGGCATTCAGCGGCGGAACCTGGGACTATTTGACAAGCGATCGTTTTAATCCAAGCGACTCCGCCGCGAACTTGAAAACGATGGTCTGGGATACCACGGGCAACTATTTCGAAGCGGTCGATCTGGGACCGCACAACGATGGTTTTAATGGCGTTTTCTTGGGAGCACCCTCCGGGGGCGAGATCTACACGCATCCACGTCGATTCACTCCCAACACCGTCGCCCGTTGGACCGCCGGCCCGGACGACGCAGGGCTGATCACCATCGACGGTCGCGTCGGCAAAGGTGACATCGCCGGCGGCGACGGTGTGCGTTTTGCGATCTACGTCGACGGGATTGTGAAATATGACCGGGTGATCGCCTACAACGACGGACCGGGAAAGCACTTCCATTTGCAAGACGTGGCGGTCGGCGTCGGTTCAACCGTCGATTTCGTGGTCAATTCAAATCCCAGCAACGGCAGTAACGACACGACTCGATTTGGTGCCACAATCTCCTTGGCCGACGATGAAGACGGACTGGAAAGCGATATACGCGATCAGCATCTATTTCCCGGCAACACGACATCGATCGTGGTCAACGCCACCAACATGACCAGCGTCGACGCCACGCTGGCCGGATGGATCGACTACAACGGTGACGGCGTGTTCGACAATGCGACAGAGCGGGCCACCGCGACTGTCCCCCGTGGCAGCGATAACGCATCGATCTCACTCGCCTTTCCGGCCGCACCCGACGATACGGTCTTCAGTACCTATGCCCGTTTTCGATTGAGTAACGATGCTGCATTCATGATCGATCCCCAACCGCTCGGATCGGTGATCGGTGGCGAAGTCGAAGACTACTTAATCGGAACCTACACCCGGATCTGGGACGGCGAAGCGGGTGACAACGATTGGTTTAATCCGACGAACTGGTCGACACTTCGCACCGATGGCACGATTGTCAATTCCAATACGTTGCCGCGACCTTTTGAGAACGCTTGGATCGGCGAGGACTTTGCCGAACAAACCATTCTCGTCAGTTCGACCACCAGCCAACGCAACGAAATCAATTCGCTGCGCAGTGCAGCACCGATATTGATTACCAAACAGGGACGCATCGACATTCAACAAGATTCTCGTGTCGCCGCGCTGACCATTGACGGCACCGGCAATAGTTTCGGCACCGTCTTGGGGACGAACGTTTCCGGCGGAAGAAAATTCGTCGTCGACGGAGACTTGATATGGAACAACGACACGATCTCCAACTTGGCCGTCACGGTC
>JAGQPO010000948.1 GCA_020426665.1 Planctomycetales bacterium | reverse complement strand
CGACACCGTGCGTCGGCGACTTTGACCCGACCCGAGTTTTTTGCTGTTCCGGGTGCCGCCAAGCGTATGAACTGATTCACGGTTGGGGCTTGGATGACTTTTACGCGATTCGCGACCGAACAGGCGGATCGACGGGATTGTTTTCGAAAACAGATCTGTCCGTGTTGGAATCTTTCGACGATGACCAATACCTGGGCGACTCGGCACCCAAGCCGACATCCGACGGCAACCTGGCAACCGAATTGTCGGTCAGCGGATTGCATTGTGCCGCGTGCGCGTGGCTGATCGAAAACATTGCATCGCGCACACCGGGCTGGAGATTGGCGCGGGTCAAATTGAATCGGCACACTGTGCAAATTGTTTTTGATCCTTCGCAAATCAAACTCAGCCAGATCGCTCAACTCTTTGGCCGGCTCGGGTACACGCTTTCGCCGTTGACGACCGAGCCGGTTGATCGATTTCGCGAAGAGAATCGACGGTTGCTGATGCAAATCGCCGTCGCCGGGTTTTGTGCCGCCAACGCGATGTGGATCTCGATCGCCCTTTACGCGGGAGATGCCTCGGGAGTCGCGGTCGAACATCGCATGTTTTTGCGGATCGCAGCGTCGGTCTTGGGAATCGCAACGGTGGCCTTTCCCGGACGAACGTTCTTCGTCAGTGCTTTGGCGTCGATCCGCACGCGGACGCCGCACATGGATCTGCCCGTCGCGCTCGGATTGTCCGTTGGGACGATCGTGGGACTGACAAACGCGATTCGCGATGACGGCGAAATCTATTTTGATTCTTTGGCGATGCTGGTGTTTCTGTTGCTGATCGGTCGCTGGATCCAATTCCGCCAACAACATCGCGCCGCCAGCGCGGTTGATTTATTGCTCCGCATCACACCGCAACATGCCCGATTAGTCGACGACACGACACCCGGCGGCGAGGGACGTTGGGTGATGGTCAATTCATTGACGGCGGGACAATCCATTCGCGTCAATGTCGGTGAGAGCATCCCGGCCGATGGCAGAATCATCGACGGGTATTCGATGGTCGATCGATCTTTGTTGACCGGAGAAAGCGTCCCGATCGAAGCGTGCCCAGGCGACAGTGTGACCGCAGGCACCGTCAATCTTTCGCGACCGATCACCGTCCGTGTCGAAGCAATCGGTTCGGACAGCCGGATCGGCAAAGTGATGGAATCCGTCGAGGCGGCGATGACGCATCGGACGAAAATCGTGCAGTTGGCTGACCGAATCGGCGGCGTTTTTGTTGTCGTCGTGACGCTGTTGGCGATTCTGGCGTTCATCGCCTGGTATTCCAGCGGGATCGGGGTGGCAACGTCCAATGCAACATCTTTATTGATCGTCGCTTGTCCCTGTGCGTTAGCTTTGGCGACGCCGTTGGCGATTGCGGTGACACTCGGCCGTGCCGCCAAACGCAAAATCCTGATCCGCGACGGCAGCGTACTGCAACAGTTAAGTGGCCACGGAAAAATCTGGTTTGATAAAACGGGAACGCTGACCGAGGGCAGACCGCGAGCGGAATTGGTACTAGGCACAGACGACTCATTGGGTTGGGCCGCGGCGATTGAAAAAGAATGCTGTCACCCGATCGCCGATGCGATCTTGCGAGAAGCAGATCGTCGGGGACTTTCGATACCTAAGGACGTCACTGAAATTCAATTGGGTGTCGGTGGTTTGTCCGGATTTTGTGAAGGGCACCAGGTCGATGTCGGTAACGAAGCGTTTATCAATCGCCGCGGAGTGCAATTGTCGCCGGAAGTCGATGTCCAGATACAATCCTGCCTGCAACGTCGGGCGACGCCGGTCGTTGTCGCAATTGATTTGCACGCAGTCGCGGTTTTGGCAATTTCGGATCCACTGAAAAAAGACGCGGCAACGACGGTCCAACAGCTGCTTCGGTTGGGTTGGGACGTCGGGATCCTGTCGGGCGATCACAAGGACGTCGTCGATCAAGTGTCGCGCCGAATCGGAATTCATCCGGAAAACGCTTTTGGCGGTCTCTCGCCGGAGGAAAAATTACGGCAAGTCACCCGGCGAGATGGTCGGCCGGTGGTGATGATCGGCGACGGTGCCAACGACGCCGCCGCGCTTGCCGCTGCGGATGTGGGAATCGCGGTTCGGGGGGGTGCCGAGGTCAGTTTACAGGCCGCACCGGTCTTCGTCGCCTCGGGGGCGCTTGGCAGTGTTGTCGACCTGATCAGCGCCTCGAAGAATACTCAGCGTTTGATTCGGACGACTTTTGGGGTTTCCCTTGCATACAATGTGTTTGCCGTATTGTTGGCGATTTTTGGTTTCATCAATCCCTTGATAGCCGCGGTGCTTATGCCGATCAGTTCCGTTTCGGTTCTGTCGCTGACGCTCGCTTGGCCGACGTTTCGAGAAAGTACCGGATGAGCGTCTTATACATCGCACTGCCGATCGCGTTGCTGCTGGGCGGAGGCGGTCTGATCGCGTGTTTGTATTGCATCCGAGACGGCCAATACGATGACTTAGACTCGCCGGCGGTCCGCGTCTTGGTGGAAGAACATCGTGTGGACAATGTTCCCGCCGGCAATGTTTCCGCCGGCCACGGACACCAAAATGAAGACCTAAATAAAACGGGCAACGAATCCAGTGCCAGAGACACCAGTACCTGAATTGAATCCCCACGAAGATCACGCACGCGCGGAGTTTTGCGTCTCCGGAATGACCTGCGCGGGATGTGCCCAATCGATTGAACGTTCGTTGTTGCGTCAGTCCTCGGTCGATTCGGCGGTCGTCGATTTCGCCGGCGGACGGGTCGTGGTCAATTATGACGGCGCCCTGATCGACCGAGAGCACTTGGCCGACGTGATCCGCCAGACGGGTTTCCAAGTCGTCAGCAACGATCGCGAGAGTGCAGACCAGGATCAAGTCAAAGAGCGGCGTGATTCGATCGCGATGTGGGTCGGTGTTGTGTTGACCGTCCCGCTTTTCATCCTAAGCATGGGGCGTGACTTCGGCCTTTGGGGCACTTGGGCACACGCTGGCTGGGTGAACTATTTGATGTTCGCATTGGCCACGCCGGTTCAATTTTTCGTCGGCCGCGATTTTTACATCGGCGCCTATCGATCCTTGCGCAACCGGCTGGCGAACATGGATGTTTTGGTAGCGATGAGCACTTCGGTCGCTTATGCATTCAGCGTCGTTGTGATGTTCAGCTTGACTTGGGGGACCACGCTGCTCGGCGGGCACGTCTATTACGAAACCTCGGCGACGATCATCACGTTGGTCATCGTCGGGCATTGGATCGAAAGCCGAGCGAAAACGCGAACCAATGGCGCAATCACGTCTCTGTTAAATCTGCAATCGAAAACGGCGCGTGTTGTTCGCGACGGCCGGGAAATCGATTTAAACATCGACGATGTCGTCATCGGCGACCGCGTGATCGTTCGCCCCGGTGAAAAGGTTCCTGTCGACGGAACCGTCGTCGGTGGCGCCAGCTCGGTCGATGAAAGCATGATCACCGGTGAAAGCATGCCGGTCGAAAAATTCGTTGGCAGCGAAGTCATCGGCGCCACGATCAATGGCGATGGAATGCTGACGATCCAGACCGAACACGTGGCCGCCGATAGCGCGTTAGCCAGAATTGTTAAACAAGTCGCCGATGCGCAAGCGACCAAAGCTCCGATTCAGAAGCTGGCTGACAAGATCTCCGGAGTGTTCGTGCCGATCGTGATTTCGGTTGCCGTGGCCGCATTTTGTTTTTGGTTCTTTTACGTCGGCGACACGGTCCAGGCGATTCTGCGAATGATCGCCGTTCTGATTATCTCGTGCCCCTGTGCGATGGGATTGGCCACTCCGCTGGCGGTCACGGTCGGGATGGGACGAGGCGCGGAGAACGGCATTCTGTTTAAATCCAGCGAAGCGATCCAACGTGTCGGTTCGGTCAATCACGTCGTTATGGACAAGACCGGAACGATCACTCAGGGCCGGCAAGTGGTCACCGACACGATTCCGCGATCCCCGTGCACCGTCAACGAGCTTATTGCGACCGCGGCGGCGGTCGAACGCGGAAGCCAGCACCCGATCGCCGCAGCGATCGCCGACGAAGCCGAACGAATCGACGTCGATGTGATGATGCCCGATGACGTCCAGACGTCTCCCGGTCAAGGAATCACGGGTGATTTGAGCGGAAAGACAATTCGCATCGGAAACCTTTCGTTCATTCAAGAACGAACAATCATTGATGACGCGACTTTATCCCAAGCACATGATCTTCAGCGCCAGGCGAAAACGGTCATGTGGGTCACACGCGACGATGAATTGATCGGATTGATCGCGGTGGCCGACACTTTGAAAGAAACCTCGAAATCGGCCGTCGGGATGTTGCGGCAAAAAGGGATCGCGGTCTCGATGCTCACCGGCGACAATCGGCAAACTGCAGCTGCCGTCGCCGATCAAGTGGGGATCGACGACGTGATCGCAGAAGTTTTGCCTAATCAAAAAACGCTGCGAATCAAAGAGCTGCAATCGCGTGGCGAGTTTGTCGCCATGATCGGCGACGGTATCAACGACGCGCCGGCACTCGCCCAAGCCGATGTCGGAATCGCAATCGGGACGGGGACCGACGTTGCGATCGAAGCCGCCGACGTCACGCTGTTGGGTGGCGAATTGCAGGGCGTTTCGCGAGCCGTCAATCTGTCGATGATGACGATGCGAAACATCAAGCAAAACCTGTTTTGGGCGTTCGCGTACAACGTCGCGCTGATTCCGATTGCCGCCGGAGTCCTGGCCGGCTTCGAATCCGTTCCGATGTGGTTAAGGGAGTTGCACCCGATCACCGCCGCACTGGCGATGGTCGGATCGGATCTGGTCATCGTCAGCAACGCACTCCGGTTGCGTCGCGTCAAGCTGGAACGGTAGGTATCGGTTCCAGACACACGGATGCGTCAAAACATGCGTCGACAATATGCTACGACGATGCCGCGCCGGTGTGTGATGAAGAAGATTCGCTTTGCCGTGACGATGCCTTGATCCAGCCCTTGTTGATGTACCAGCGGGCTGTTTCGTCGATTCTTTCTTGCAAGCTTTTGGGAAACTCAAATCCTGTCTCCCGGCACAGTTTTCCGGCGTCACACGACCACGATCCCGCGTTTGCCTCGCGCACCTTGTCGAGACTTAGAATATGTGGGCGTCGCCGGATTTGTGAGTAACACTCGCTGACCGCTGCGATCCCCCAAATCATCGGGATCGGAGCATGCAGTTTGATGATGTGCCGTTTTCCGAGCGCCCGGGCGACCATCTGGCCCAACTCGGCATAGGTGGGTATTTGATCGTGCGCTGCAAAATAGACGCCCTGATGATCGGTGGGATCAGAGACGACACGCTGTCCCGAATCGGCAACGTGCAACAACGTATTGCACAAGTCTTCGACATGGATGACGGAAAATCGTTGGTCCGACAAACCTGCGATCAAATGCAAGGACCAGGTTGAGATGCTTTTGAAGATCTGGAATCCATCACGATCACCGGGTCCCAAGACGATCGGTGGTCGCACAATGGAAACATTAACTTCGTCAGCGAATTGACGAATCGCGACCTCGCCGGCCAATTTGCTTTTCCCGTACCGCGACACTGGTGCTGCCGCATCGGTTTCGACCCGCGGTCTGCTTGCCGTGCTCGGTCCGGTGGCGGCGAGCGACGAGACATGAACCAACTTTGGTGCGACCGCCGAGCCCGCAGCACACTTCGCGATCATCTGGGCGCCGCGAACATTTGCCCGATGAAATCCGCGTTCGTTCAATGCCTTGGTGGTACCCGCCAAATTGAATACCAAATCCATCCCTTCGACTGCTTCTCGGACCGATCTTTCATCACCCAGGTCCCCGTCGACAAAGTTTGGTTCCAGCGACCGAAGTTTGCCGCGGTCAGAACTTGGTCGCACCAAGCAGGTAACATCATCTCCGCGATTGACCAACGATCGAACCAGGTGCTGTCCGATAAAGCCTGTCGCACCGGTCACTAAAACGTTGGCCATCACAACGAAGGGGGCAAGAGTCGGAGATTGGGAAACACGTACCGCGACGATGACCTACAACGATGCCGTAGTGGGCGGGAGGCCATCCATCGTTGATTTTCCACTTGCAAACTGGGACGTTGGCAATCCGGATTGTTGCAAGATGGAAACGAACAGGTTTGCCAGCGGATAGTTGTTGTTTTGGTCAAACGCCAAGTGATGCCCGTGTCGGAACCCGCCGCCACCGATCAGCACCGGTAAATTACGATTGTCGTGACTGGACGCGTTGCCAAGATTGCTGGTCAACAACACCGACGTGTGATCAAGTAAATTGCCGTGGCTTTCGTCAAACCCGGCAAGACTGCGCAGAAAATCGCCGTATGCGTCAACGATCTGTTCTTCGATCAGCGCCAGCTGCGCCAATTTATCGGCGTCTCGACCATGATGGCTGAGCGTGTGATACCCTTCTTCGACTCCTTCGATCGGCAGCCGAC
>JAGQPO010000947.1 GCA_020426665.1 Planctomycetales bacterium | reverse complement strand
CCCTTACTATCCAAAACATGAATCGGGTCCGGGATTTCCTCCAGTAACGCTTCGTGGCGTTTCATGCGAAGACGCGATGCCTCGTGTTCGGAAACATCGCGAACCGAGATCACCAGGCATTCACCGAAATCAGATGTAGTTTTTGTGACGGACAGTTCGGCCAAAAACTTTGTTCCGTCCGTTCGCCGTACTCGCACCCGTCGCACCAGTTGCGACGGGGTCGCGCTGCCATCAAGACTGCCTGATAACCATTCGTCGATCAGCGTTGTTTCAAAAAAGTCTGTCAGGATTCGACCACCGAGTGACTCCGGAGAAGCATTAAGCAGTTTGGCCATCGTCGAATTCGCAACTTCGATTCGCCCCATTTCATCGGTCACAATCATGCCATCGGTCGTACTTTGTGCGACAAGTGCAAACCGATTGTCCCTGTCCGTGCGGTCGATTGACGTGATCTGCATTCGTCTCATTTCCATTCGCCGCACAAGCAACAACGACGCGCTAGCGGCCAGAATCAACACGTGGCCGATCATCGCGGTCCAGAAAGCGATGCGGCGTGATGTGTTCCGCTGTGATTGCAGGGTTTTGATGTTGCGTCGAATCTGTTCTTCCATCGATTCGATACGTGACCGCAACGCCCTGGAATGCTGGCGAACCTGATTCAGTTGGTCACCATCAATTTCTTTGGAACTGTCGTTGGCCGTTCGCAAGAGTTCCAAGAAATCGGCGATGTCGTCATGCAGTTGCCCAAATCGAGTGCCCTCGATCGATTGGGCGTTCGTATCTAAATCACCTATCGTTTGACCACAACGCGCGATTGCTTCGGCCAATTCCAATCGATCTTGTTCGTCGCCGCCCATCTTGAGCACGCGGACTCGAGATGTCGCTGACCCGATATTGGATCGAAGCGTTCCCAACTGCTGAGCTTGCAGGCTTGCCTCAAAATAGTGCTGCTCCGCCGTCGGCTGCGAATAGATCGCTTGACTGGTCAATGCGATCGAACTGACGATCGTTGCCACCGTGATGGTAAAAACGACAGGGACGACGTTTCGGCGAAGGAGTTGATTCAAAGTCGCAGATGGGGCTGCCGTAATGGAGTCGGATCAGGTCTACATGGTAAAAGATTTGACAGCCGAAAGGCACGCCGTTTGCGTCTCGTTTGACGAGATCACCATTTTGCCTTTCACAAACACTAATCATGCTGGAATCTGTTTGCGATTCGATTCGACGAGCCCGTGATTCGTGGAGAGGCTGCGATTGGGTGACCGAATTTGGACCGCGGCGTCTAAACTTGTGTGGTCTGCAATCTCGCCAGGCCCTACTGGCAGCCAAGGCGACTCGGGGCGATGAGTCTCAATGCTGGAAAGCGGCCGCCGATTGGCTGATTTTGGTAGAAAAAGACGCAAACCACGCGGGGGAAATTGCGTTGGGGGTGATTGATATGATTCACCGCGGTGATGTCTCCGCCGCGTCGCGTTTACTTGATCGGGCGGTCACGCTGGAATCGAAATACCCCACCGCCGGGCATTACCGCCAGTGCCGAAGTCTTTTTGAGGGCTACTCGCAGGATCCCGCAACCGTCACTTGAGAAGTTTTGGGACTCCGCCACGCAACAGGTAAAGAAGTTTCCAGACGGTAAATCATTTTCCGCCAATCGAAACCCCGGTCATTTCCTCTTTCCGCTGAGTCCGCATGCCAGTGGTGCGACACAGCAAAATTTTAGGGTACGACGGACTTCAGTCCGTCGACAAATGTCGGTTTCGACGGACTGGAAGTCCGTCGTACAAGTCTTGCTCAGCCCTAAGATTAAGTGCGCTGGAAGTGCTAGCTGGACAAGGCAATTGGGGGAGGTAGCCGGAGTTTATGGTTTTTCGCGTTCCCGCCGCGTGACGCTGTATAGATCCGTCCTGCGATCTTTCCAATTCGTGACGCTTCCCCGTTCCCGATGCCGACGAAGTAATTCCAAGTCGACGTCGTGAATGATCACGGTTTCGATATTCGGGCTGGCTTCGGCACCGATTCCGTCTCTCGCAAAGGTGACGTCACTGGGTGTCAAAATCGCCGTTTGCGCATAGTGGACGTCCGCGTTTTCAACGAACGGTAAATTGCCGGTACAGCCTGCGATGGCGACGTAGACATCGTTCTCGATACATCGTGCTTGTGCACAGGCACGGACACGTAAATAGCCGCTTCGGCTGTCGGTGTTGTAGGGCACAAAAATGATGTCGGCACCCTTTTCCGCTGCGATGCGACCAAGTTCGGGGAACTCACAGTCGTAGCAGACTTGAATCGAGACTTTTCCACAGTCGGTATCGAATACTTCCATCGAAGGCCCGCCTTCGACTCCCCACCACTTGCGTTCGCTCGGTGTGATGTGAAGTTTGTATTGTTTGTCGATTCCACCATCACGGTGACAAAGAAATGCGACGTTAAATAGCCGATCTTCTTCGACGATGAAGTGGGATCCGGCGATTATGTTTGTGTCAAACTTCACCGCCAACTCGGTGAAGACTTCCAGTAACCGCGGCGTGTATTCGGCCAGTTTTCGAGCAGCTTCACCGGGCCGTAGCGAGGGCATGATGGAAAGCAATTGCGTCGAAAACAGCTCGGGGAACAGCAGGAAATCGCAACGGTAATCGCCTGCAACATCAACAAAGTAGGTGACTTGGCGCGCAAATTCGTCAAAATCTGCTACCGATCGCATCTGGTATTGAACCGCTCCAATTCGCACCGACCGTACGGTACGCCGTTGGCGATTCTTACTGGCCGGAACGTAGTCCAAGTTCCGCCATTCAAGAAACGTTGCATAGCCGCAACTTTCCGTATCAGACGGCAAATAATCTTTCAGCAAGCCTTCCAGCGAGAACCCGTTGGCAACTTGGGCTGTTAATACGGGGTCAAAGATTGATTTGTTGATGACACGATCGACGTACTCGGACGCCTTCAATTTGTCCGCGAATTTATGATATCCGGGGATGCGCCCCCCAATGATCATCTGCTCGACGTTTCGCTCGCGACACAGCTCCTTACGGGCATCGTACAATCGGCGTGAGAGCCTCATTCCACGATACTCCGGGTCGACCATGATCTCGATTCCATACAGCGTGTCGCCGTTTGGACGGTGGTTTCGGATGTATCCCGAATCCGATGTCTTCTTCCAGTTGCACCACTCCAGTTCGTCGTCGTAGTCCAGCAGAAGCGAGCTACTGCTGGCGACCAACCGTCCATCACATTCGATGACGATTTGACCTTCCGGGAAGTACTTCAGCTGACTTTCAATCTGATCGCGACCCCAAGCTTCCATGTCGGGGAAGCAGACATGCTGCATTCGTACTAGCGCCTCGTAGTCTTCCATTTGCAGGGTACGGACGATCAAATTCCATTCGTACTCTGAAACGTCAAAGTCTGGTTCGTTCGCGCCAGCCGGTCGGGACAGCTGGACGTGCTCGGAGCGACGATTGGAGCTTAAGTCTGGTTGATTCATTGCGATTCATTGGAGTGATGGAAAGTCTAATGCAAAGTCTCGCCGTAGATGGCTCGATTGGACAGTGGCGAATACTGGAAAATATTTTTACACCCGCGGGTCGATACGAACGAATACTACGGGTTTTCCGGCGAAAAATGGAGACTTCCCACCATTAGAAAATCGTTCCAAAACTCTGCCGGATTCGTGTAGGCAGTTTTTTCAATTCGCGATAAATTGTTTTCCATCGGCAAACCGAACGGAAGGACTCCTTAACGTCATTATTTTGTGGCGGGCTCGACATGACGTCGAGCGTTTGCCTTGCCAATACAATGCGGTGCATGGGGCATCGCCGTGGCAGGCTGAATCATCAAAGGAAATGAAGCAGTGATTTGCTGCTTCGTAAGGAGTCCCAAATGCTAGTGCTCTCTCGCAAGCCAGAACAAACGATTCGGTTCCCAAATCTTGGAATCACGATCGATATTTTGCAGGTCAATGGAAAGACAGTGAAGATCGGGGTGGATGCTCCACGAGACATCGCGGTGTTGCGCGGCGAAATCGTCCAGGCTGAAAAGAAACTTACCGCGTCCAAATCTGAAAGCTCCGAAAAGTCTCGCGAACCGATGCGAGAACAGCGGCACGAATTACGCAATCGGTTACATGCCGCGAAGTTTGCGCTTTACATGTTGCAACGGCAGCTTGAGGCGGGAAACATCGATAAAGCGGAATCCACTCTGAAACGTGCACTCACCGCACTGGGCAGTTTAGATGAGATGGCCGCAGGGCCGGTTGCCGTTCGCAAGTCGCTGGAAAAATCTGGGAAATGTCACGCGTTGATCGTCGAAGACAATGCCAACGAACGCCACCTGATGGTCGGCTTCCTGGAAATGTGTGGCTACACCGTTGACGCGGTCGAAGATGGTTACGCAGCCCTCGGATACCTGGCCGATAATCACCACCCGGACATCATTTTGATGGACGTCAACATGCCCGGACTGGATGGCCCCAGCACCGTGTCGGCGATCCGAAGTAACCCGAGTTACCGCGACATCAAAGTGTTCATGGTTAGCGGTGAAGACCGCGATTCGGTTAGCGTGACCGAAGGCAACGATGGAATCCAACAATGGTTTAGCAAGCCCATCGAGCCTGCCCAATTCGCAGATGACCTGGCCCGTTCCGTGGCGGCATCTTGAGGAATCGTTCGGAAATAGGTTACCTGATCAACCGGAACGCGTTAGCGTCCGGTTCGCGCCAATGACTTTAGGGTCGATGCCAGCTCGTCGGGGTCAACCGGCTTCGTCATGTGGTTGTCAAAACCGGCCCTTTCCGATTTCAAAATATCAGACGTCTGGCCGTAACCGCTAAGTGAAATAAGGTACGTTTCCGCGTCCGGGCAACGCTCTCGAAATTGACGAGCCACTTCGTAGCCGTCAATTTCCGGCAAACCCAGGTCCACCAGGGCGATCGACGGCTGTTGTTTTACCAGTTCATCCAATCCGGATTTGCCGTCCGCACAACTGCTGACCACAAAACCTTCTAATTCCAAAAAGTCGGACAACATCTCGCGTGAATCGTCATTGTCTTCGACTAACACGATTGAGATGTTGTGGTCGTCCGGGGCAACCAAAAATTGACCCTCTGATTGATCTTCCTGGCGGGGTATGACGTTCTCTGTCAAAGGAATCCGAACGGTGAAGGTTGAACCCAGTCCCAGGCCAGCACTGTTGGCAGAGATCGTTCCTTGGTGGCTCTCGACAAGCGATCGAACCACGGTCAGCCCCAATCCCATTCCGCCTTCTCGACGTGCCAGCCCTGTGTCGGATTGAACAAACATATCGAAGACATTCTCGACTTCTTTCGATTCGATTCCGCGTCCGTTGTCTTTGACCTTTAAAATGCACCATCCATCGTAGCGTCGCAGTGTCACATTGATTTTGCCGCCCGGGTCCGTGTACTTGCACGCATTGGTTAACAGGTTTTCTACAACTTGCATCAACCTGGAGACGTCCCCCATAACAACAACGGGTTTTGGGGGCAGCTTTAATGTAAACGAGTGGTGCTGCGCCTGGAACGTCGGACGAAGGGCATCCTCTGCGTCGCGGAGCACTTCTCGCATGTCCAGCGGGCGCATGTCATAAACGATCTTGCCCTGTGTGATTCGAGAGACGTCCAGCAGGTCATCCAACAAGAATGACATTTGTTCCGATTGACGTTGAATGGTACGCATCGCGGCGGTCCGCTGTTCATCACTGGACCGATCGTGGCGAACGAGCCGGATGGCGTGACGAAGCGCTGCTAACGGATTTCGCAGCTCATGAGACAGCGTTGCCAAAAATCGATCACGTTGCTCAATCGACTGTTCAAGTCCCCGTTCGAACGCTTTACGCTTCGAGATGTCCTGGACCACTTTGATGGCATAGTGCGGCTGGCGTTTCAAGTCATGCTGAAGCGCGACGGTCAGCGAAATCCAAACCAGCTCGCCGTCTTTGCGGATATAACGCTTTTCAATCGAATATCGATCAACGTCTCCTCGAATCAGAGCCGCGTGATGTTCCAAATCAAAACCAAGGTCGTCGGGATACGTCACGTCCTGGAATGTTTTGTCCAGCAGTTCCCTCTCTTCGTACCCCAGAATCTCGCAAATGCGTTTGTTAACCTTCAACCACCTGCCATCCAACGCGACATGGGCGATTCCGACTGCCGCATTGTCAAACGTAGCTCGGAACCGGGCCTCGGCCTCCTTGGATTCGGTAATGTCAACGATCGTCAAAACCACACCTCCCACACTTTCAGCCGTCTGGTAAGGCAAGATTCTTAACAGGTAGACCACTCCGTCCGGCATCGCGATCTCTTCGTCGTATCGGTCTCCGTGTCTTAAAACATCCGAGATTTTGTCAAGCAGGCCGTCACAGGGAATGTTGTGTGAACAACGATCGATCGTGGTTCCAATATCCGTGGCATCCAGCTTAAACACCTGTCCCATCCTGGGAGTGAATTTACGGATCGCCAATCCCCGGTCTAAGAAAAGTGTATGGACATCCGTACTATTTAGCAGGTTTTCCATGTCATTTCCGACGTCCTCCAACTCTGCCACCCGTCTTCGATAACCAACGTTCTCGGATTGCAGGTTGGTGTTTTGAAGCCGCAATTCCTGGTTTTCGGATTTCAATGAGTCGATTGTCGCCTGCATCGTTTCCCGACAGTCTTGCAAGGCGGACTCCAAAGCCCGAATTCGGATTTGGTCGGCGTGATTGAGAGCCGGACGCGGAACGGGGCTGATGGCATCTTGCCGAGCTGTAGGATTCCCGGCCTGCGAATTTTGCTGATTCACAGTTTGCTGGACTTCGTTCTGCGACCGACCGGGTTGGGGGCGATCTGGCAATTTGGATTCGGACTCGGGAGCGTGACCAGGCATTCGAACAATCCGACGGAATGGGAACGACGCGTTCTAAACGGGCCGTTCTCTGACAAGCTTGTGAGCGTAATCAGAGAGATCGGGAACGTTTTCGAACGACTTTTACGCAGTTTTTGATGTTGGTATTGCTGCGGAAAAAAACATTTCTCCACTTCCGCATACAAGCGGTCGCGGAACGAGTATCGGGGACACATGGACTACATGACGTGCAGTTTTTTTGGGGTTCCGGTTCCTGTTTTCGCAGTCATTCTTTCAATCTATCTTTGACGCACCGATGGTGGCAAACTCCTTCGCAATCGGTGGAAAGAAGTTTTCCAAAATTCCCGCTACTTCGGCATTCGAATCCCCAGCTGACGCAATCGATTGCGGAGCGTCGGCCGGCTAATTCCCAATCTGCAGCTTGCTTGGCTGATGTTTCCACCAGTGACCTGTAGCGTACTGCGCAGAATAATCTCATCGACTCGGTCATGGATCTCTTCGCGAACCGATAGCGATTCTTCAGAAAGAAGACGTAAAACCTCGCGTTCTAACGCCTCTTTCCATCCCTTATCAATGTCGTTCACTAATGGTGCTGTCTGCTTTTTAGTTGTCGGGTCGACCGCTGGCCGATCAGGCCGTCGAAACGGTGACCGGGAAAGTGTTACCGATTCAATATCATTTTTCGTGCCCAATAAAAAAACGTCATGGTTTTAGGGTACGACAGACTTCCAGTCTGTCGGCAACGTCGGATTCTGGGCGGACTGGAAGTCCGCCAGTACA
>JAGQPO010000946.1 GCA_020426665.1 Planctomycetales bacterium | reverse complement strand
TTTTAGCGCACGCAGAAACGTGAACAGAGATTTCGGGATGACTTTTTCGCTCATCGAGGTTCGCTTTTAAGGGGGAAAGGAACCGCGATGATCATCGCTGGGGCGGTTGGTTTCCCCGTGGTCATGAATCAACGGTCCTGAATCAACTTCGCAACCGGCGAGGCCTTTGCCGCGTACCGCCGCGAAACGTTCATGATAACCTGAGCGAACTCCATTTTCGTCTGTGCATCGACTTGGGGCATCCTGTCGACCAATTCCAACATGCCGTCGGGGTTCGTTTCACTGGCCTGAGAAATCTGGCTGATGAATTTCGCCGTTTCCACGAAGTTGTGGTCCGCTGATTTTCCGATCAAAACGCCCAGCGATCGGGCGAGCAGATCGGCGCCGAGGCTCTCGAATTTGATGTAACAGTCCAGCACCCCGGTGACCGTTGTCGACCCATCGGCGGCGATGGCGTAGGAGCTTTTGAAGACAAAGACTCCTTTGCCGAGAATCGGCTTTTGAGCGAATTTGCCGTCATACATTCCGTCGGCCACAAACACATGCAGATTTCGGTCGCCGTAGATCAAGTCGATTTCGCAGGTCGTCCCACAACCATCTTCTGCATCCATTTTGTACGGGCCGACACGATTGGCTTGGACTTTGGTAATCCCCATCAAATCCCAGATCCCGATGATCGTTTCCGGTTTCCGAGTCAGAAATAAAAATAATTCTTCATCACAACGAATGGCCTGGGTCGGCAACCGCCGGTAAAGGCTGGGATGGTCCGAAATCGCGGCCAGCTTCTGTTGGGCTTCTACCGTCAGACGCTCCATCGGCACCGCGGCAATCAATTCGTCCCCATGCCCCGATTCGTCATCTTTTCGTACGCCAAACAGCGACCGAATGACGGGAAAGTTGGTTTTCTCTTCCGCCCGATCGTCGGCAGGTTTGTTGCCGTCCTGGGAAGCAGAGGACGCTTGTCCGTCGTTGGGTGAACGATAGTGGGACTTTGCGCCGGGTTTGCCCGCCTCGCTGCTGGACGCCGGCAGCGCCGATAGAAGCGCGATCGCAAGCAACATCCCCCCGATTCGCGAACCGTATGCCGCAGTGGATGAATGGGCACGAATTAAATCGCCTGCGATCGTGTGTCCGGTCGTCCTGGCCACCTAAAACTCTAAATTGCGGATGGATGAGCCCACTTGGCACCTCAGATGCCGGTTCACGAACCGTCGACGGTTGCCGACAGATCACGATGCCACCGCTTAGGAGTCGGCCAGAGTCGTCGAGCGAGTTGAGCCAATTTGTTCTAGCCGTCCCAGCCGTATTCAAACCGCCCCGCTGTGCGCCGCCATGACCCACATCGGCCTGCCAAATTCCTGTTTCTTCACTGAATTGGCTCAAGTTGCCAGGACTCGACACTTCACCCGGGATCTCGATAATCCCAGTGTTGCGAAAATGAAACCTCCCTTTCCACTTCTACGAATACGACCGATGGCGAAGAAAACGATTGATCAAGTTGATGTTGCAGGCAAAACCGTGCTGATGCGAGTCGATTTCAACGTACCGCTTGATGACGCGCAAAATATCACCGATGACCGGCGAATCCGAATGGCGTTGCCGAGCATCAAAAGCGTGATTGATCGAGGCGGAAAACTGATTTTGATCAGCCACCTTGGTCGCCCCAAAGGCGAGCCTTCGGACGTCCAGAAATTTTCGCTCTCCGCCACCGCGACCCGTCTTGGCGAATTGCTGGGTAAACCGGTGGCGTTCGCGACCGACACCGTGGGCGAGGATGCCACCACCAAGGCCGGCCAGCTGTCCGACGGTGGCGTATTGGTTCTGGAAAACCTGCGGTTTGATGATGGAGAAAAGAAAGGCGACGCAGAATTTGCCGGCAAGCTTGCCGCGATGGCCGACGTGTATTGCAACGATGCCTTCGGAACTTGCCACCGCAAAGACGCTTCGATGTTCGCCGTTCCCGAAGCAATGCAAGGTAAACCGCGCGTTGTCGGTCACTTGGTCGCCAAAGAAATTCAATACCTTAGCGACGCGATCGGCAATCCGGCGCGACCCTTTGTGGCGATCCTGGGCGGGGCAAAGGTCAGCGACAAAATCAATGTCATCAATAATCTGCTCGGCATCTGTGATCACGTTTTGATCGGTGGCGCGATGGCATACACGTTTTCGCTCGCCCAAGGCGGCGCGGTGGGGAATAGTCTGGTGGAAAAAGACAAAGTCGAATTGGCAAAGGAATTGATTGCCAAAGGCGGCGACAAACTGGTCCTGCCGGTCGATACGAACTGTGGCGATGATTTCGGTGACCCGGAAGGATGCAACAAGGAAGTCGTCGAAGCCGGCAAGATTCGCGACGGATTCGAAGGCATGGATATCGGCCCGGCGACGAGCGCGAAATATGCCGAAATCCTTTCGTCGGCCAAGACGATCGTCTGGAACGGTCCCATGGGGGTGTTCGAAAAGCCTCCGTTTGATGCCGGAACCAAAGCCGTCGCCCAGGCGGTCGCCGATAGCGATTCAATCAGCATTATCGGTGGAGGTGATAGTGCCGCGGCTGTCGACCAGTTGGGGTTTGCCGACAAAGTCAGCCATGTCAGCACAGGCGGTGGCGCCAGTCTGGCAATGTTGGAGGGCCAATCGTTTGCCGCCGTCGATTTGCTGGACGAAGCGTAAAACGATGGTTCGATCGGACTAATTTCATAGTTGCACCGCACGGGTACCCCATCGATGACCGCCGAAGACACACGTCTGCTTCAAAGCGAAATGCGTGAAGAGAACTGGCAACGATGGGGACCGTTCCTGTCCGAACGCCAATGGGGAACGGTCCGCGAGGACTATAGCGACGGGGGCGACGCGACGTGGAGTTATTTCCCGCACGATCACGCCCGCAGCCGCGCCTACCGCTGGAACGAAGACGGCCTGGCCGGCATCAGCGACCGCAACCAATACCGCTGCTTCGCCCTCGCCCTGTGGAACGGACAGGATCCCATCCTCAAAGAGCGTCTCTTCGGCCTCACTGGCCCCCAAGGCAACCACGGCGAAGACGTCAAAGAACTCTACTTCTACACCGACAACACGCCCACGCACAGCTACATGGCCATGCGCTACTGGTACCCGCAGGCGGCATTTCCCTACGCCGATCTCGTGGCCGAAAATGCCCGCCGCGGCTACCTCGATTTCGAGTACGAACTGGCCGACACCGGCATCTTCGACGACAACCGATATTTCGATGTGCTCATCGAGTATGCCAAGGTAGACGAGAACGATCTTGTCGTCTCTGTAGGCGTGAGCAATCGCGGCCCCGTCGCCGCCTCGCTCCACCTGTTGCCCACACTTTGGTTTCGCAACACCTGGCGCTGGGGATACGCCGCAGGCCCCATGCACGACGTCCCCGGTAAGCCGCAGCTTTCCGCCGCAGACCACGCCCACGGCGTCCCCACCGTTCGCGCGGACCACCCCACCGTTGGACGCGCCTACCTTTACGCCGACGCCGCCGATCACCTGCTCTTCACCGAAAACGAGACCAACAACGAGCGTCTTTTCGGCACACCCAACGCGTCGCCCTACGTCAAAGACGCCTTCCACCGCTACCTCGTCGAAGGAGACGTCACCGCCGTCGATCCCCACCGCGCGGGGACCAAAGCCGCCGCCGTCTACGAGTTGACCATCCCCGCGGGCGAAACCGTCCACGTGCGGCTGCGCCTGTCGCCGCAAGATCTCGCCGATCCTTTTGCCGACTTCGACGCCGTCTTTGCCCAACGCCGCCACGAAGCCGACGAATTCTACGCCGCCGTCCACCCAGAAGAGATCAACGACGAGGATCGTCACATCCAGCGCCAGGCGTGGGCCGGCATGTTGTGGACAAAGCAACTCTACTACCTCGACATGCCGCAGTGGCAGGACGGCGATCCGATCCTGCCTGCGCCGTCCTGGCGACGCGACGCCCGCAACGCCGACTGGCGGCATCTCAACAACTTCGACGTCATCTCCATGCCCGACAAGTGGGAATATCCCTGGTACGCCACCTGGGATCTGGCCTTCCACACCATCCCGCTGGTGATGATCGACCCCGACTACGCCAAAAGGATGCTGACACTCATGACGCGCGAGTGGTACTTGCACCCCAACGGCCAGCTTCCCGCCT
>JAGQPO010000945.1 GCA_020426665.1 Planctomycetales bacterium | reverse complement strand
ACGTTGTAATTGCTTGGCCGATATCTCGGCCTCTGATTCCGTTTGGTCGGGATCAAGCGTCGTCGCCTCCAATCGCTCGTCAAGCGCTTGAGGCTCGGTGACCAGCGGCAAGTTCGTTTCCTGCTGAACCGTTAGGACCGGGCTGGGATTGACCGTCGGCGGTTCAGCCACTTCGGTGGATGGCGACGGATCGGCAGGCTCTGATCCGCCACTCTGGACGTTCCCGGATTGGGCAACCGTCGAAATCGTCGCCGTATTGCGAGTATCGCCATCCAGCGAATCAACGGACAAATCCGAATCGTCAGCCTCTTGCGCGGCGCTGACCGCGACCAAAACCGATGCGACGGCGACGCTCCTTGGGATCAGCGACCGCCCCCCCGACGACTCTTCATACGGTGGCGACATCATGCGTCCCGGGCCGTCCACGTCATGGTTGGAATTGGGGTGCGGTTTGTCGTACGTTTCGCTGTGTTGGGAACCATCCTGCCGGTGATGCAACAACGATGCAATCTCACCCGATTCCATTTCGCGAAGGTGGCGTCGACGGCCCTCATGGACCATCAATAAACCGGGTGCCAGCAGAATTAGCAGCACAATATCAAGGTTGCGAATGCTCCAAAATCGATGGAAGACAAAGTACAACCCGATCGTCAGAAACGATGACAGATAGACCCATGTCGTTGGGTCCGGCCGCTTGTAATAAAGCAGAAACTCGCTCATTGGACGTTTGCGGCAGTGTTCTACCGCCCGCCTTTGTCAAACCAGTTGGAAGAATCGCGGCAAAAGTCGTTCCAAAACAAACCGCCTAGCATAAGCTCGCCGGGCTGGCGTGAAAACCACCTCACCCGTGCCAAGTTAACAACACCACGCCCAGTAATATCAGCCCCACGCAGGTCAATTTGGCCCGGAAATTGGACTCGCTGAGCGCTTTGGCCCCAAAAGCCAACGCAATCACAACACTGCATCGCCGCAACACGGATACCACCGACACCATCGCGTCAGGATCGGCCAACGCGACAAAATAAAACCAGTCGGCCATGATCAGTAGCGGGCTGACCACGGCAATACTCCACCGCCAGTGGAACCGTTGGATGTCAATACTTCGATCAACCATCTGACCGGTGACTTGACCGGCCGTTTGATTGGCAACCTCGACCGGCGGTGACCGGATCTCCGGGGGCTGGGCCATCACGACACTCCGCGGCGAGTCAAATCGGTACCACCATACCGCCAGGGGAACCATCACCGGCACCAAGTAAACGGTAAACCAGGCCTGCATGGTGACCGGATCGAATCCCGCATCCTGCAACAACCATTTATCATAAATTGAACTCAACGCCCCCAGTATCGTGGCCAGTACCATCAAGTTCACCCATCGGTTGCGGGTGAACCGAATTCCCTCACGACGCCCCACTAAAGTGAAACGCCAGAACCCTAGCAACACAATTGCGATGCCCAACCACTGAATCGGCGTCGGCCTTTCGTCGAAAAACGTGATCGCAATCAGGATCGTCCAAAACGGACTGGTCGCCCGAATCGGGGCCGCGATCGAAAGAGGCAAGTGCTTCAGCGCCGTAAACGCACACGTCCACGAAGCCCCGACGAGCAGACTTTTCGATAGCACTAATCCGTGTCGTTCCCAGGACAGCGGCCGCACGACAAACGAATTCCAAGGGATTGAATCCGCATCCATCGCTGACCAAATCATCAACGGTAAATACAACAGTGCTCCGATAGAAACGCAGCACAACAAAACGATCGGAACCGCGTTGGATCGAACGGACCACTTCTTTGCGGCGTCATAGACACCCAGCAACATCGCCGAAACCACGCTCAGTAAAATCCAATTCATGGATCACAGCATGACCGAACGACCGACACCTTTGAAAGGTGGCTAGTGGTACGAAAACTTCTGATTTCAAGGTCGCTGATTGCTCCGCGATCAAAGCGCCGGATCGCGGAGCGATCAACGACAAACATAAAAAAATAGCACGGCCGTAAAACGACCGCGCTATTAGACTGCTTCATTCAGACCGAATCGAACTTTGATCGATCACTAGTTCAACATCTTGTTGACAGCCTTCATCACGGCTGCGACGTTGACCTTGTCCGCCTTGTTGAACTTGCGAGACATCACGACTTCACCTTCGCTGGCAAGTACTACGGTGACCGCTGCTTTTTCGTCGATCTTGTAGCTGCTCGGTCCGGTAACGTGGTCCGTCGCAACAACGACCGGAATCAACGATCCACCGTTGGACTCGGAAACCTTGACGGCGCTTTCCTTCAATTTGGCGTCATCCTCACCAAGAAGAGTCACCAAACCCTTCAGGTCGGCTTCTTCGTTGGCTTTGACGGCGGCGTTGATCTCTTTTACCAACTCGCCGACGTTTCCACCGGTGTCACGCGCAAATACCAATACCATCGGACGCGAGCCGTACTTGCATCGATAGCAGAGTCTTTGACCCTTTTCGACTCCGTCGTCGTCTGCTCCGGCAACCTTGGTGACGTAGAAAGCGTCCAGCTTTTCGCCAACTTGCAAACCTTTCGACTCAGTTTCCTTTTCCTTTGCCGAAACAACCGAACAGACCAGCAAACCGAAAACAGCCAAAGGCAACATCAATCGAGACATGCGTTGAAACTCCAACATAGAGGAAGGCAAAAACGGGGGGGCTTTCACAGGAGATCGGAATAACCGTCTCCGCTAGAATGGACGGGCTATCTTAACATCCGCCAGCACGTCACGCATTATCTCTCCGCGGCAACCCAAAAGAAAGCTGGCAGTGTGGGTTTGATATCAATTCCCCGCATTCGGTTCTCGATCGCTTGCATGTGCTCCGAAGGGGGCTGATCCGGGCAATCCGAAGTTCACCAAAAACCGAAAGACAATCGCGACGCCGGTGTTTGGATGTTGCTCTTTTGCACCAATACCTACGCGAAAGACTTAGAAAACTGGTGGTGGCTGGTCCCTCGCTCACGCGTTCGGGTTAGGAAAAACCAATGCGCTACGCAAAAGCGTAACTTTAAAACGCCGGTGCCCGCCATTCCCTGGCCAGGGTTTCGCCGGGCCATTCGACTGGCGCTCAATTTGTGGGTCGAGGACCGGTTTACGAACGGACTCCCAAAGTCAGCCAACCGTCGTTGGCATCGAAATAGCTCGGGCGAAAATGCATTCCGCGCAGTGCAGGTGCCTTGACGTCGGCCGGGATGATCCACGGTTTGTCCATCAAGTTTTGTGGGAATGCGTCGGCAAATCCTTTTTTGATCGAACCGCGCAAGCCGGCTTGGGCAACGCTCAGCTGTTTAGTTCCGGGGAAATTGATTTGCACCTCGTCGACCCTTTCCAGCAACATTTGACCGGACTGAGTCCACACGGGCTGGTAAACGGCAACGATTTCCAGCGGCCGTTTCAATTCACGTGAACCTTGGGAGAAACGAGTGCCGCGAATTCCCACACGCAATTTTCCCTCGCGGGCTTCGAAGATGATGGGACGGCTGCGGTCAAAATCGATTTCGAACTCTGGTTCTTCGTCCTCTTGGGTCGTCGTGACCGTTTTGTCGGCGCTGTTTCGTTTCGCTTTTTTCGCCATCTGTTCCAATTCGGTTCGCGTCATCGTGCGACCGGCCAGCAAGGTTCCAATGGTGTTATCGACAATCGATTCGTGAAGTTGGATGGTTGCGTCGTTTTCAACGCGAACCGGAGGCGGCGGCAGCGGCGCGGCCAGTTGGTTGTCCTTGCGGACCGTCGCGTACAGGAACAGTGAACGGTCGGTCGACCCAATCGTGCGTGACGGCTCGACAAAATCGAGTCGCCTCAGGTACGGTTGTGCCTGGCCCATCAAGTCGGGCATCGGTTGGGAAAGTGCTTCGTCGGTTTCCTCGGTGAACGAGTCGGTGACGCGCGCGATGAACTTGCGGTGACCGATCTGGTCCGCCTTGGGTTTTTGTTCGGCCGCCTTCTTTCTGGCGATACGCCGAACCAGCCGGAGCGGATGTTCGATTGCATCGATGCGAGTGGACAGTGACCCTGTCGTGACGACCGGTTCCATCGACACGCCGGATTCGCTGATCTGGATCATCCGCGTTGCATAAACCTGGCCATTGCCGGAGGTTCGCAATTGAACGGGTCCGTTGTAGCCTTTGTTCACCGTGTTGACCGAACCACTGAGCGCGATTTGCATTCGCACGCTGCCGATCGACGGACGCAATGTTGCGGTGACATTTCCGGTCAACAACGCGTCACCAACGATTCGAGTGCCGAGGATGCAGTCCCGAACCGGCGAGCATTGATTGACGTTGCGGTTGACGGTTCGCTGAATCAGTCCATCGCCGACGGTGATGTGTAGGTTGGCCGACGAAAATCGCTGGCGAGTGCGATCGACCAGGTCAACGTTTTGGCCAGTCCGCTGCAGCAAATCAAGCAGCAATCGAAGGGTCGCGATCTCGTCCGGACTTGGGTCTGATTCGATGCTTGCCCATTGTTCGGCAAAGCGGTTGAGTTGAACGGCCAATGCCTTGGTGGTGTTTTCCTTGCGATGGAACCGCAGCGAATTGCTGTAAGCCTCGGCGGCCGATCGGATTCGCGTGACTGCGGGGACTTCCAGACCCGGATGAACTCCGGTGGCCTTTTGCGAAACGCGGATGGACATCAGTGCCAGATCGGTATCGCTGGCATCGGATTCAATTCCTTTTAGAACCGGATCGATTTCAAGGTACTTGATCCACGCTTGCGCATTTTCATCGCTGGCCGTTCGTGTCAGGTGCAGACGAAGGTTCTCGGCTGCAGCCAGAAAATCGTCGCGTGTCGTTTCCAGATCGACGATCCGATTGGGGTCGAGTTGTGTGGCAGATTGCTGGGCAGCCTCGGCGATCTCGCCGGTCAGTGATTTCCCAGTCAGTGATTTCCCAGTCAGTGATTGTGCCTGTGCGTCGCTGCCATTCAGCAACCCGGCAAACACCAGTCCCGCAACCACTTTGGCACCGACCAATGGCCATCGCCAGGCGTCGGATCGGAGCGATCGGCGGCGATTCGCATCGGCATTGGAGTGTAGGCAATCGTCAGGCGACCGCATGGGCTGACCGATGAGATGGCGATGATCGAGTCGTGAATCGCACATTTGGCATCCGAGGTTGCTGTGGACCGGTGATCAGAAAAAATCTTACAGCTGCGAAGATAGTGAAAATGAAGCGATTTTGCAGGTGCAGTTGTGCGAAAAATTGGCTTTCCACAAACTGACGGGGCCAATCATAGGGAATGCAGTGCGGCGGCAAGGTCGGCGATCGGGCCTTGTGTGTAATCCGGGTTTGGCGATTGGGCCTGCATTTCGTACACGGCGATGATATACGTCCTGGGGCCAAGTTTGCATTTACCGAGATGAATCCGCAGCGGCCAAGCGGGGCTTTTTCGGGGCGATGCCCAAATGATTTCGGTTTCGCCATACAGAATCGTTTGAACTTGCAGCCGATGGTCGCTCAGCGGACCCATATTGATCGACGGATGATCATCCGAAGGTTTTGCGACCACCAAATCGTCTCGGCCCCTGACGCCCACGACCTGGCCGAAATCGTCGGCAACGGGGGGCCAAGTGTCGGTCAGCGGATCAAAGGACTTGATTTCGCCAATGATCATCTGGGCGCGATTGACGAATGAAATGGACGAGAGGCCGCGGGAATCTTTCAGGCGATCGACGTGAAAAAATGCAAATCCGGAAACAGCGTCGACCTCCAGCCCCAATGATTCGGACCGCGCGGTCGGCTCCAAAATCGGAACGATGTCTGGGATATCCCAGGCCGCAAGCGAGTCACCCGGCCGGCCGCCATCGCTAGTGTGTGTGCCGTGGCCGCCGAGCCAGCCGATGCCGATGACTACCAACATTGCGATCAGCATGCCGCGGCTGACTTCCAGGGGAACCTGTTGTTTGGAGTCGGACGACATGGGTTAGAAAAGTGCTGTG
>JAGQPO010000944.1 GCA_020426665.1 Planctomycetales bacterium | reverse complement strand
GCAGTTGGCAACTGTCGGACTGCGGCGAAGGAAACAATTACTTGACGCCAAAGTCGGTGATCGATCTTCAGCGGTCAGCCATCAGCAGTCGAATCTCAGGCGGAGCCTACTCGGACCTTCGCGTCCAGTCTCGATTCGCTGTCGAAGACGCGCCCGCGGAAGTTGTCTACGTGGTCACAGGCGCGAATCATACCGCCGGCTTGCAGCAGTTCATCCGCCCTGACTTTGATTTGGAGTTTATTGACCGCGGTCGAGTCTCACGCTGGTCTCCTCAGTTGCTGCTAGCCGATGGGAATGCCATCACCCTGCACGATCGGGATGACATCCCATCCATCATCAACAACCGCCCCTTGCAGGACGATCCTCAGCCCGTTGTGGATCTACGTTGGAGTCGCCCGGATCGTGTTTTGCAGCATGCAAAGCTGCCGGAAATGAAGTCCATGGGCACGCAGCCTGTCCCACTTCGTGATTCGTATCTGTGGCAGTATGCCGTTGCGTCTCCAGTTCCGTCGACGGCTGCGGACGCCCCCACTTGGATCCGCTATCAACTTCCGGATGTGGCGGGTGAAGACAGCACAGCCAAACGTTCCAGGTCCATTGACGGTCCCATCACTGTGGGGACGACCGCCATGCTCGACGAATGGCGTTTGTCCGTGGAAGTGAACGAACCCGTGTCTAGCCAAGGAGGTGATTCCAAGCGGATGCAGTGGAAATTCGCCGACAGTACCGTCGAGATGACGGTCTACGAAGCTTCCGTGACGGCCTACTCTCCTGAGATCACGGCGTATGCCCGCGCTATCCAATCGCCCGAGTCCTTGCCCAATGCCCAGATCCTGGACGAAGGAAAGGGACGGACTGATCCAATGTCGACCACGTCACTGGTTTTCGGAACCGGGGTCCTTCCTGAAGCGTCTCAACCCCATTTGAGTTGCCGGCTGGTGACACGAGGCGGCAGTTCCCATTTCGACATTGAGTCGGTAAACGATTGCGTGACCGTCTTTTTGCCATACGCGTCGACCGCTTCCATCGATGCCATCTCCAAGAGTTCGGCCAATCTGATTCAGAGACGAGATCCCGTCACGCTACGAACCGTCATTGATCGAGACGTCAGTCATGGGCATACCGAGTGGAAGTTAAAAACCTTTGAGCTTCTGGCCGCGACCCCGCCACGTGAAATGGCTCGTGTGGTTGTGCATGATGGAGGGCTGGTTTCCTCAGATCGTCTACGCAGCGTCATGTCATTGTTGCCTTGGGTGGAAAACCGAGATGCAATCGATACGGGCAACCGACATCGCATTCTTCACCACAGAAACATGGTGTTGGAACACGGAGAGTTTTCTTCCTCGAGTCAGGACCGGACCGACAGTGGAACGCCGATGGCGATTGCGGCCTCTTATCGCGACTTTATTGAAGCCGTGCGGGATCCCTACACGATTGCCGTCCCGGATCTTCCAAACAGAGAGCCAGCAGCAGAGATTATCAACTGGTTGCCGGGCGCCGCACTGGATCATGCGCCGAGTGCTTACCAGGAAACCCCGAACATCAACTTCGCCGATCTCTCCTCGCGGATTCCAGCAGTCAAAAGCCCCGGAGACGAACAGAAACTCATGGTCTTGTACCGTGGGGATGGCCAAACCGGATTGCCGGAACCATCGAGTTGGCTCAGTTACGATGTCCGGTGGGACGGCTGGGTCGAATCCGGCTCCGGCCGTCGGCCGCGGATCACGGTTGCTTCAGCGGACCCGAGTCGACGCGCGCTCAATCGGTTTCGACCGGCGCAAAATGGCTCGGTCCCCCTTCTGCACGATGATCAATCGCTCGTGGTCAGCCACGCAGCCAGCTTTCAGAATGGCGCGGAGTTTGAATCATGGATCGTTTCCGGTCAGGCGGATGGGCAACTCATCGTGTCCGATGCGGTGTCAGGAAAGGAGCTGCAAAGGGTCGTCGTGACCGGCGAATCCTATTGCGTCTGCCAAGTCGTCGGTGCTCCCACGGGCAGATTTGTCTTGGCGTTGACGCATGAGGGAAATCTACACGCTTGGCAAGCGGCTTCGATGCCATGGACTCTTTCAAAAATTGACCTCCAGCTCGGCGCCACGTCGATCGATCATGCGACGATGGTGGAGTTCGAAGGACAATTGGCGATGTTCGCAGTCAATCGCGCGGATGGAACGCTCAAGGGTTGGACTTGGGATCCCAATCTCCCAGAGACCGATCCCGTTCCGATCGATGGACTCGATACGTTTGATGCGTCTGCCGTGCGGTCGATCGACGTGTGTACCTATGCTGAGGATGCTGAAAAGATTGCGATCGCGATGGCACAAGACAGTGGGACTCCCATCGTGTTGGTGGGTGACGCAACGGTGGGCGGATCGTTTGATCCAGTCTCATTTGACAGTCCACCCAGCGACATCGTTGCCGTAGCGGTATCCGAAGTGACGGCACGTCCGTATTCGCTGGAGCTGCTTTCCGTTTCCGGCGAGGGGGAATTGCCGGAAAGATTAACGCGACGCCAACACGTGGTTGTCGCAATCCTGCCGACCGGAGTCCATGTTCGCGTCTTTGACCGGGCTGGGGAAATCGTGACCGATAAAGGGCAACATGAACTTGTTGACGGTCCCGAATTAGCGGCACTGCAGACATTACTCGCCACGGATCCTTTTCCAAAAGTTTCGGAGTTGACTGCGGAGGCGAGAAACGAAGTCATCCAGAACGCCCGCATCGCCGCCGAACATGTCCCCGGTCGCCTTGCCGTTGCATTGTTGGCGGACCGAGGTGGCACGATCGACCTGATCTCGGTTTGGAAAGTCTCTGACGATCACGGTCGGATGATCAAGGAAGATGAATTCTTGGGAAACCTTGCGGGTCCCAAACAGTCGGTCGAGCGTGTCATCATGGCCGAGCCGATCGAGGAAGGAACTCACCCGGCTCCCGCAGGAGTTTTCAACTTGATTCTCAGCGTTGCCTATGACGATGGTTCGCTGGAATCCTTTCGCCCGCTCGCCAGTTCAGCGGCGTCATCATCGGAGACCAAGCCACGCCCTCCCTATCGCGGTTATCGTCGCCATGACGGCAAGATAAATTCGCTCCGCACTACTGGCCTGAACTTTCTCAGTGCGGGCGACGATGGACGATTTGCACCTCGCACGTATCTGATCACGGCCAGCGATGACGGAACCTCTCACCTCAGCGACCTGGACGCTGGGCACGAGCAAATCGTGACTCGGACGGACTCGTCATTCTTGGACAATTTGGGCACATCCCAGGTGAGCCAGTCGCTCGGTCGAGCGGGGCATCGTACGCATGTGGAACAAGTGAGCTTTCCGGGTTGCGTGTCTGCCGTTCGAAACGATCCGCGTTCAACGCATTTGGAGGCGTCGAAAGCGATCTGCCTGACAAGGGACGTTGACTGGTCTTCCCCCGAACCTTGGTTGGCGTCCGAGGGCGATCTGGCAACCGGAGACCGAACGGAAGTAGTGTTCATCGCCGATGGCTTGCGAATCCGACATTCGGATCTCGACGATCGATGGATTCCAGAATTTTACCCGGACCAATGCGATCCACTTGCCGATCGACCTGTGATTCCGTTTGATGTCGCGCGCGGAAACGTGGGGTCTTGCGCTCTGTTTTCGTCGATCGCTGGCGACGTGGAATCGTTGGCGTTCGCACCTCGCATCGCCGGGCTGCCATGCGTTGCCACCGAGATCGACTGGATCATCTTTGGCGTCGATGGCAACGGACAAACAAACTTTGACGCCATCGAGGACATGCAGTTTGCCGCAGTCCTGATCAATCCCCTCAACGCGGCAACCGACGAGCATCCCAGAGTCTTGGCGGGCGACGTCAAGGACTCCGATGAGTTGCCCGGATCCGTTCAGAAGGCTCTTTCGGAAAACAGTCTGGTAACCGTGCGTCTACGAAAGAACGCAACGGGTCCGCTGATCCTCGAAAGCGTGACGTCGCGGTTCGGCAAAATCGATTGGACGCTAGAAGCCGCTGAAGATTCGAGCTCAAACGACAGCTCAGATTTTCCCGCACGAATGTTCCGGATCCGCGCCGACGTGGGGCTGGAATCGTTTCAGCTCACCCAGACCCAGACCTCCAAACGAATCGTATTGTCCGTCCTGTCCGCACACAGCCAAGTCGAGTGGTTGGGTGGGCTGTCGCCTTTGCTGGGGGACAGCATTCGCTTGACGGGATTCGGAAATCGTCTCGACGGGGGCAAATGCACCTTCGGCTTCGAAGGCGTCGGGTTGCAGCAAACAGGACCCGAGGCGTCCAATCCTCGCAACCATCCCTTGATCACCCAACACTCGCCAGCTCAAACCTGGCAACCGGTCGATCAACTCCATTCACTTGCGATTTTTGATTCGCGATCACTCGTCAGCCTGTCATCACACGATGGCCACGCGGAACTGCAGTATTGGGATTCGAAGTCCGGGCGGTTATGGTCAAGCTACCAGTCCGATGCCGATGTACCGCCCTCAATGGACCGTAAGAACCTCGTCGCTGCAGGTGTGGTTGAGGCTCAGATGTTCGTCGTCGGAAACGGCGTTCAGGTTTATGCGTTTGATCCGGAGTTGGAAACCGATTTCTCGATCGGCCGACCAACGCCATCCGCGAATCCCCAGTCTGCGACATTTGCCCCCGCTGTGTTGCACGGCGCTAGCGTATCGGCGTCAGCGATCTCTCGCGGAGACGGTCCTTCACGCTTGGTCACGGGTGACGTGGACGGTCGATTGAAGATTTGGGATCTCGCCACCGGCAGAAACCTGTCAAACGTCACGCTTTCCGCGTCGCCAATCACGGAACTCGCCTGCGGTTGGCGGGGAACAACATTGATCATCGCCGCAGTCGATAACTCGACGCCCGAGATCGTTCTGGTGGATGGTGACCAAGGCGTGATACTAGACCGAGTTGATGACAATTTGTTGACCAAGTCGGTATCGGATTTGGATTTGAGAAGTATCGGTGATCAATGGCTATTGGCGGCGACCGACGGCGAGAAAGTCTTTTGGTGGGAGCTGCCAGAGGGTGAACCACCTCGCCGACTGCGAGATCCGATCGGTAATGATACGTCGATCGATTCCATTGCCTTGGGCAAGGACGAAGAAATACGGGCAGTCTACATGCATTCCAACGGGAAAGTGTGGAAAGTCATCGAGTCCGTTTCGGCACCAACCGAAATCTTCGTTTCCTCCACGGCACGTGGTTCGATCCGTTTTTTTGAGGACGCGCGACTCGGACCGTCCGACCGCAAACACTATCTCGCGATCGCGTTGGCTGACGAATCCGGCAGCGTGATCGGGAAAATCCATCAACGAGTCCAATCAAGCGGAACATGGTCGGGTTGGACGGAGAAACATGTCTTGTCTTTGGAACCGGTCCCGCCGGGAGCGGAATCCGAAACGCGTCACGCGGTCGAGTTTTCTTCGGTTGGGGAATCGATTTCGCTTTCGATCGGGCCGCGCGTCTCCTTCGATGTTCCTCTTGAATTGTCGTCCGTCATTGTGCAATCGATGGATGTCGACTCAGGAGAATTGGCATCGCACTTCATCAGACTGGGATCTGCCGGAGGCGGTGTCCATCCGGCGTTCGGATGGGTGCGGGCGCCCCACGCAGCCATGGTCACCAACGCGAGCGAGATTGAGTGGGTGGACTTGAGACTCGGGAGACTGCGTCACAAGACATCGTCGACCGAGCAGCCGACACAAGTCGCGATCGGTCGCGGTGAGGCCCGCAACTTGCTCATTTATTCAGCGGACAACTTCGTGAGAGTCGTGAATACGACGACCCGTGGCGTCGACTACGAGTTTGATTTCGCCGAAGAGGTCACGCAGCTGGAAGTCACCGAGGACACTGCATTGGTAGGCGGTGAGAAAATCCGTCTGTGGCGACTTCAGGATGGCGATCCTCTCGCAACATCCGGCGCGGCCCTTTCCACCATCGTCGGTGAAGACGATTGGACAATCGAAGCGACAAGCCTGCTGGCCGATCCGGAATCCTACGTCCTTGCAACGCGAATGCGAAAGAATGACCAGTCGGAGCATCGCGTCACGGCATGGAGGTTTGATTCCCCCGGAGATGCGGCCGACATGCTCAATCAATTGATCCTCTCAGAGGACGACGAGAATGCCATGTCCGTGGTTTGCTTACCGCGGAAGGAAGGATTGCATGTGGCCTTGGAGTATCCCGACGACGCCAATTCATCGAGCACGATCGATGTCTGGACGTTTCCGTCGGCACCAACGCTTCCAAAGCTCCGCTGGAGATTGATTCATGCCGGTGAACCGGACGCACGCCTCCATCGATTGGGTTCGGAGTTGGCTGCTCAAGGAAACGCAATCTCACAGTGGGATTTGCTTGGTAACTTGTCGTTGGATAGTCGAGGACATTTGCATCACCAACTGGCAATCGACCCTGGCACCGATCCCGACGTGTTGAAATTCAACCTTTTCGCCACGCTTGGCGATACCAGAACAACGCGGTTGGCTTTGCAATTTTCCGGTGGTTCGCGTCAACACCTGTTCGCACAAACCAGTGGTGGCGGTCGGTTTGGCATGATCGGCGATTTGCTGATTCCCAACGAAGAATTTGGTGCGATTGCCGTCTCGCTGCATCGAAATGATTCCGGAG
>JAGQPO010000943.1 GCA_020426665.1 Planctomycetales bacterium | reverse complement strand
CCTTGTCCGTTTCGAACCTGCCAATGATGAAAAAACGGCTGCAACAGCTGGAAGCGGATGGTCGGAAACAACAAGAGCTGATCGATGCGGATAAAGCACATCAAATACGACAACATGTCACCTTGTTGTCACACCAAATGAAATGTGGCGTACGCCGACTGACGCTTAGTGATCCAAAACTTCAGCCAATTTCCGCGGACGAAGGGATGTTTCCTGTAGCGACGTTAAACTCTAACGGCCATGCCGATTATTCGTTGGAAATCCGCACGCTGTCGCTGTCCGCCGACGGGTCGATGGCAAACCTCACCGCTCTGATTTTATCACTAAATCAACTTGGGCGATTTGCAATTCCAACGAATATGACGATTCGTCCGGAGGGTAATGACGGACATTTGATGTTAACAGTCGATATTTCCTTGCTCAACCTCGTTGAATCATTCGATTGAGCCACCATAGCACAGGTGAGTCACCAGATCGCTTTTGCTCTCATGCTGGAAAACGCATGATTCATACGGGAATGATCATCCACTCAGTACGGAGGCTGAACGTTGGATTCCGCATCAAGTCGTAGGAGCAAAACACTGCACCCTGCAGGCCTTTGTCGCAGGCTTTGGGTGCACTGTGGAGTTGCATTTGCGATTGTGGTCGCCATTGCTCAGCCCGATGCGGTGAAGGGCCAAACCGCTTCGGTAGACATAGCAGGGCTGACCGAAGGGGTAAAACAAAAGCTCGCTCAACGTTGCACATTAGACCTCCGAGACGCGACTTTGCTGGAAGCACTGTTTGCAATCCGCGACGCCTGTGGATTGAACGTTGTGGTCGGCAACGAGGTGACTGGGACCGTCAATGCTTCTTATGCCGACACACCGGTTTGCGACATTCTCGACTCGCTGTTGATCACCCGCGGTTATGGATATCGTGTCGTTGGAACGAGTCTGGCGATCGTGCCATTGGAAAGTCTGGGAGATCAACTTCCCGGGTTCCAAACTCAAGTGATTAGCTTGTCCAACTGCAGTCCAAACGATGTCATCCCATCCGTCGAATCGATGCTGTCGCCGGAAGGTCGCGCGCATGCCGTTGAATCGAGCCATTCAATCGTCATCGTTGACTACCAATCGAGAATTGAAAAGATCAATGCCCACATCTCCGAACTTGAGAACGCGGCGGCGAAGTATCAGCTGACCCAATCCTTGACCAACGCAAAATCGGAGATCGCTCCTGGCCAATCAACTTTCGCTCCGAATATCGTCCGGGTCTTTCAGCTGCAGTTCGTCGACCCATCGATTCTGATTCAAGCCATAACGCCGTTACTGAGCGAAACGGGACAGGCTGCCGCGGTAGACAAAGAAGACAAGCTGGTTGTCAGTGATACCGCCGAAAAGATTCGCTCGGTGGAATTGGCTTTGAAGCAACTGGATTTGCCACGGCCCCAAGTTCGAATTTGGGCGATGATTTACGACTGTGGCGTGGATGACTTAGAGCGTCTGGGAGTCAATTGGGGCTCCTCCATCAAGAGTGCAAGCATCAACGCAACAACAGGAAAGGCGGCTCAGTCTGCGATATTCAATACGACGACCAATGCCGTCGAATCCGGTGCCAATGGTATGCTAACGCTGACCAGCCTGAATACCAATTTTGACTTGAACTCAGTGATTCAAGCGCTCAAGGGGTCTGACGACTCAAGGTTGCTCGCCGATCCAAATGTCGTCGTGATGGACCACGAGTCGGCACAGATAGCGATCGTCACCGAAGTGCCTTATCAACAGCTCACTCAAGGCATCGATGGTGGAACGATTGGGACAACCGAATTTCGTGAGGCAGGTGTCACTTTGCAGGTCACTCCGCATATTGCTCAGGACCAAACCATCGCACTCGACGTCAATCCTAGGTTCAGCCTACTGACTGGATTTACGGAAGGCGACAATGCACCGATCATCGATCGTCGTGAGACCACCACGAAAGTCCGTGTCGCCAATCAACAAACCATCGTGCTTGGCGGATTAAGACAACGCACGCGAATCGCGGAACATAATGCGATTCCGTTGGTTGGAAAGCTACCTGTCGTCGGTCGCCTCTTCCGGCATCGATCGCTGTCAGCTCGCGAAAGCGAACTTCTGGTCTTCATCACGCCTCAAATTGTTTTCGACTCGTGTATCGGAACTCCGCGTGAACAGTGTATCAACTCCTACTTACAAAGGGAGATCAACGAGACGCCGACTTCACCCGTACCATTTGGTATCGAAATTCTGCGTGCCGAGGAAGAAGCGCGAGATCGCGAGATCGACAACGCACTGTTCCATCTCAAGTCTTCGCAATCCGCTACTTCAACCCAGTTACATTCATCCCAGTTACACGGGCTCAATCCCAATTGCGAGTCATGTTCGCAACAGAAAGTGTTCGACGAGCCATTTTCACCGGTCGATATGGGACTTTCAGTAGAACCGCCCACTATCAGGTAGTCGGCGTCATGAATGACACGCTGCTAAATGCTGCTTAGCACCAGGTTTGTACGCATTTTGGAGGGATGCGGCGGAAGCTCGCCGACGGCGTCGTCAACTTGCTGTAAAGGCAGCCGGCGTTTTCCCAGGGCGTCGCCGACTCGCCAAGGCTCGTTCGGCTTGCCCTAGTCCTCAAATAGGTATACGCCGAATTGATATTCGGGGCATGAGGTTGGCGCAGCGTTGACGGGCGGTTGGGACCGCGGCGCGTTTCAATTTCGGTGGTTCGGTCATCGGTCTGCTGGGTGCCCTCGGGGCGGTTCGGTGTTGCGGCGGTACCGTGACGTACGTATCACGGCTTCGTCTGGTCGATTGTCATTCCAGTGCAAATGAGAGCCACCGATTGAACACGTGAAGTGACTCGGTCCAAGCAAGCAACCAGTTCGACTCAAGCGTGTCGACCGGTGCGTGAAGTGCGCGGCATTGATTCAAACTTGATAAGATATTTTCTTGGTCGCAGCGTTTGTTACTGCCGTAGACCACTTCATATGTGCTGATCTCCTTGGTTGGCTCGTTGGTCAGGTAGAAAAAGTACTTGTAGTCGTCGAACAGACGGCCCTGCTTGGTGACTTCTAATTCTTTGCACACAATCACCAATCGATAGGTCTCTTTACAGTCCGTTGGGCTGTACTGAACTTCGGTTACCCATTCACGGCACAGGCGTTTGTTGTCAAAGCCTCGCTCGAAGACGATTTGCTCTTTGACGTTCTCGGGTCGGGCGCGATCCTTTGTCGCTGGGTCATATTTGGGAGCACGCGGAAGTGGTTTCCAAGCCGAAAGTGCTACATTTTCTGCTATTTCGACCAGCCCAGCATACGCTTTCATCCCGAAAAGAAACTTCACGCCCGCCTTGTTCCAACGATCCAGATGAATCGTCTGTGTGAACGCGGTGTCACCTCGCAACACAATCTTGCGGAAGCCCGCTCGCTTGCACAGCGCGATCGCCTTGTCGGCAACCGAGGCGGCACCTTGTTGGCTGGGACGGTTTCCACTGCGGTTGACCAGTCGCAACACTTCGCCAGTTTGGGCCAGCGTCATCACGAGCGGATGATAGCCCCAGATGCCTTTGTAGCAGACGTCCATCCCGATGGTCGCTTGGTCAAAGAACGGTTCATCCTGTTGTTTCCAGACTTCCAAACGATCTTCGTCAATTGCGTCTTGAAGTCTGTTGATGTGATAGGGCTCAAAGCGACGGCAAAAATCACCAGCAGTTGTCGGATCAGGGATCCGTTCGGCTCCGATTGAATCGAGAAAGAACTCATCGTTTCGCCGCAGCTCGATGTCTTGTAACGACGTGCCGCCACACAAGGCGTTGTAGGCCAGGTTTAAAACGTGATCAGATTCGTGATAGGGCATGTGCTTTTTGAACAGATGCAGTGCCTGATCGATACGGTTTGGCAGTCCGATTTTTTTGACGAATGCATCGATGGCAGCCATGCCACCATAGGCTGTCCCCCCAGACTTCTCGGCCAATTGATACGAAGCATTGGCACCTCGGATCATTGGCCTACCGCGATCATGACACGCGGAATGCTCTAAACGCCTGCGGATACGTCGTTTGCGTCGACGAATCAAATCTGATTTAATCTTCTTCACTCGAAATCTCCATCGTTGAAGACGAGCAGAAAGTTGGCTCTCGGTCAAAAGATCAACAATCTGCGGGACATTTCGAGTTTTTCATGCGCAAATCCCGTGCCAAACGCCGGGCATATACTTATTTGAGCGCTAGTGACGATCATTCCCCGCGCGGTGGCTGAGATGCCACAACCGTCCCCTGAACCCATTTCATCCCTGCCTTTCGAGGATTTACCCGTGAAACGAAGCGTTTCGACTGTGGCGATCATCGCCGGACTTACGATGCCCCTGGTCGCCGACGAGCCGAGATCTCGTTCATCGGCGCAGGTCTCTGTGGGTCAATCACAGGGGGAACTGAAGACGACGCCCGATGCATTGCCGTCCGGAATCAAAAAGTTCAACGGGATGCTGGTCGGTCGCTTGGCCGCCAAGGATGTTGAACGCG
>JAGQPO010000942.1 GCA_020426665.1 Planctomycetales bacterium | reverse complement strand
CCAGGGCGACGATTCGATTTCAATCTTGTCCTCAGGCGATGGAAGCGCTTTGTTGATTTCCAGCGGCGACCAATACGATTCCGTCGACGTCGCCGGAACCGGGCAAGCAAGCGTCACGCGAATCGCAACCGATGCCGGTAATGATGAAGTGACGGTTTCGACAACCGGACTGGGGAGCGGAATGGCAATTGACGCCGGCATCGGTAACGACGTTACGACGTTGATTTCAACGGGTGCGACCAGCGTTACGACAATCGCGATGACAGACGGTGACGATGTCGCCAACGTCCGCAGCATCGCCGCCGGAAGCGTCGTGGATGTGTCGTCCGGTTCAGGAAACGACACGATCAACATCACGTCAACCGCAAACGGAACATTGCTTGATCCGACCGGTGACCAAAGTGGAAACTTGGACGGTTTGCTGGGCGACATTTGCGTTGCCGGTGACGACCATGTCTCGCCCGGGCCCAGCGTCGACAACGTGGATGGTCGGCAAACCGATGGCGACATCGTTTCTGTCAGTGCGTCCGTCGAACAAGGCGATGTGTTGAACGTCAGTGACGCGTCCAGTGTCGCGGCCAACACCTACCAGATCGACGCAACAACGCTACAACGAACGGCCGTCGGCGCGACGGGAGTCATTACGTACGAGACGGTCGAAGCGGTCAATCTGGTCACCGGCAGCGGAGACGACACCGTTGCGATTCAGTCGACCCCCGACGCTACAGACTTCACCATCAATACCGGTGCCGGTGCCGAAACGATCGATATCCAGAGTACCGGTGTCGGTTCACTTGTGTCGATCCAAACCGGTGTCGGGAATGATGACGTGACCGTCCAGACGACGGGAACGTCCAGCATTGTCAGTGTCCAGTTGTCGGACGGAACCGATACGTTATCGATCAATTCACTGGGCGACCAATCGGGAATCAAAGCCGAAACCGGTGCGGGAGCCGATCAAGTTAATTTGAACCAAGAATCCACTTTGCCGACGCGTACCGGGACTGCGATCATCAATATCGATGCCGGTGCGGGGACCGACACCTTCGACGTCGATGAAGTGTTTCTGATGACTGTGGTTGACCTGAACGGCGGCCAGGATAACGACACGTTTAATTTGGTCGCTGATGGTTCGGATTCCACCGGCTATCTGGGACGGTTGAACGATGACCCAACCACCAATCCGACCAACGATGCGATTGCGGCAACGCGACAGTTGTACATCGACGGCGGGGCAAATGGGGCTGCAACCACAACGGTACAACAGGGAGTGTCACTGACAGCGCCCCCCAACCAACAGCCGATCGAAGGTTCTGTCGCGGGTGTTCCGGTCGGTGACACGGTCAACCTGGATGCCGGTTCGGCTACGACCCCACTAGATTTTCGTTATGCCATCACCGGGCCTTCCGCGGGCGTGTTGGCAACGACAACTCCCTCCGACCCGCGCGCGGTCGTCGGCAACGAAGTCTTCGAAACCAATGCCATCGAACGCATTAATGTCATCAGTGGCAGCGCCGATGACTTGATGACCGTAAGCAGCAGTCTTCCGTTTGACATCACGCAAACTGGGCAACGCGTCTCCTTTGACGGTGGTGCGGGAACCGACAAATTCGAAGTGTTGGGAACCGCCGGTGACGACCAGATCACGATCGGCAATTTGGCCGGTGTGAATGAGCCGTTTGAAGTTGGCGGCGTTGAGTATTTACGGATCGAAGGCAATGCGGGCGACGACCAGCTGGTCAACCGAACTTCGATAACAAGTGTCATCAATGGGCTTGGCGGAAGCGATACGATGCTAGGCGGATCGGGCCAGGATCTGCTGACCGGCGGGGCCGGTATCGATTTCTTGTTTGGCCGCGGTGGTAACGATGTGTTGTTTACCGACCAAGACCTTGGCAATGACACACCGCTGATTGAAGACGACGAGATCATTGACGGAGGAAGCGAAACCAGCATTCCGACCGGCGATGTCTGTGTTCAATTGGGGCTGGACGAGATCCGCAATTGTGAACTTCTAAGCGACGGGGGCGGCAACAAGGATGTTTTGACGTGGTTACGCGCGATCCTAGTTGATCCTGGTGAAATTGCATTCCTACCTCTACACCCGGTGCTGGATCCATTTGTGCCCGCGTTTCCGATTCCGGTCGCGGAATTGGGTGTTACCGAACCGAGTAAGTTGCCGCTGTCGGCACTGGATAGCAACGACCCCGTCGATTTGCTGGCCGGTGGCGAGAGCGAAGCACCGCCGGTTGATCCAGTTGATAACGGTGCCACTTCAGCACCTTATGCCTGGACCGACTCAATTATCCAATTGATGTCATCGGCTGATCCAATGGACACCAATCGCGACGGAAAAGTCAGTCCCCTCGATGCTCTCTTTGTGATCAATCAACTTGCTCTGCAACGACCAAGTGCCGAGTCCAAACTGGCATGGACCCAACAGATGCTGCGATACTCCGCAGACGTTAATCGCAACGGCACGATCGAACCACGGGATGCACTAAACGTGATTAATTACTTGTCGAAAACCGACATGTCGAAATCGGCATCTGCGGAACAGCCGTTTGCCGCGGCACAATCCGAAGGCTGGGCTCAATCGGTGGATCACATTTTTAAGGATCCCGAAAGGGAGGATGCCTGGATAACCGAGCAATCTGTTGGATCTGGTGAACTGTTTTAGGTGCCGGCGCACATTGTGAAACAATACGGCGTGAAACCTGCACGTCCTGCGACACACAACCGCGCCGACACACAACCGCGCCGTCGCGTGACCAATGTCACTCGTGCTTGGCCCGGATCAAATCTTAGGGTTGAGTGTAACGTGCACTGACGGACTTCCATTCCGCCCGAAACCGACGTTTCTCGACGGACTGGAAGTCCGTCGTACCCTAAAACCAAGACATGACAACGCACTCGTGGGACGCGAAAAACATTTTCTCAACCTCTGCTCTCTAGCTTTGCTGGACAATCTCGGTCGTCCAGGCTTTCTAACCGGAAAAGATTGACAGGATTCGCCAGAAACCGCTTAGTGATTGTGCGGACGCCCGTTTTGTCAATGAACTCTGGCGGGTGTTCTGCCGATCCTCATTCTCGGGCGCACACGAAAACAACATCAACAATGTCTGTGTGTGAGTTATCGTTGGAGGAACCGTCAGCACGTCGGTTTAGCTCACCCCAACGCGATCAAACATTAACCGCAACGGAATGCGACGGTGAAAACGAAAAATCTCATATGGATTTCGGTGGCAACGCTAGCCATTTCCACCGCATCCTCCGGTCACGCACAAGTGCCCGCAGCTCCCCAATCGACGATTTGGCGGTTCATGGGGATCCCACAGGGTCTGCAAAAGATTCGCGACGTGACGATCAATCGCCGCGGCAACCACCCAAACCTGGAGCGTAAACCGCCGCTGAAGCGAATCGGCGACCCGGCCAACTTGGAATCGACCAATCCGGCGATCAAAGCTGCGGCCGAAATCAAAGTCGCTGAGGACATGAAGGCTCAAAAGATCAAGGCGATCAAGTTCCTGGCCAAGATGGGATGTGGTTGCTACGACAAGGAAGGCAAAATCACCGACGCGTTGATCGCCGCCATGGACGATTGCACCCCGGACGTTCGATTGGCTGCTATCGAAGCAATCGGAACCACTGCATCGGGTGAGTGCTGCAGCAAGTGCGGTTCGACATCATGTTGCAGCGAGAAGGTCACGAAACGGTTAAGCGAAATCGCATACGAACGTGACGACAGCGGCTGCCACCTGGAGCCGAGCGCGGAAATTCGCAAGGCGGCAGCCGATGCGTTGTGCATCTGTTGCCCCAATCGTGCCACCGGCCCGATCGAAGAAGACGTGCCTGAAGAGACACTTCCAGAACCGACGAAAGAACCCGAGACGATCTCTGGCGAAGGCGAAACGGGCGGAGAAGCAATCCAAGGCGAAGGCGGAGAAGCCGCGGGGAATAGTGCCGAGTCTGTGGAAGACAACGCCGACGCTGACTCCGAAGAAGAAAAGAAAAAGAAGAACGCAGCGGGTGACGACACGACCGTCATCGATACTGCCACCGAAGTTCAAAATCTGACCCTTTTCCAAGCCGCCAAAATCGAAACCAGCGACGTAGAAGTCGGTTCGGTCAAGATGATCGGCGGCATGGCGATCCAGCCTGTGACGATCTCGCCGGTCACCGCGACCGAAGATTTCGACGCAGTCGCCGCTGCAGCGACCGTCGATCAAGCATCGACGCCGATCTCGATTTCATTGAGCGATGAAGTGTTCGGGTCGGCATTGATCGACGAAACCGAGCCGGCAGCATTGCCAGCACCGATCGCATTGCCCATTCACGAAGCCAACGCTGCACCGAAGCAGTCGTTTGTCCCGAAAACGGTTCCGCAGAAACAGGTCGTCGCCACGGTCATTGGTGTCGACCAGCGAACAGGCCGGGTGATTTTGCGAAGCGGCCAAGCCATGCGCCCCGACGCATCGGTCACCGTCTACCACCAATACTTGACGGGAGAGCGTTTAATCGCCCACCTGCTGATCAAGAGTGTCAACGGTAACGTATGGGTTGCAGTGGCCACCGATGAAGTAGGGCTGATCAAGATTGAAGCGGGCGACCGAGCCGTTTGCTTCTAAGCGTGCGGCCAGGTGGCATGAACTCAGATAACGAAAAGCGTCGGTGGATTTGCCGACGCTTTTTTTATGCGCCGAAATCGAATGTCCTTTGCTTTGCCGGCGCGATCGACGCAAAGGCTGGCGCGCCGGCGATGTCGGCTT
>JAGQPO010000941.1 GCA_020426665.1 Planctomycetales bacterium | reverse complement strand
CGTTTCAGCGGGGTAAAAAAATGATGCCACCCCGATTATTCCAGGATCTACAAGGAAATCGGCAGCACGAATGGCCGCGATCGTTCACCCGCTTTTGACACTGCTTGCGTCACTGACTCGGCAGGAATTGGCTCAGCAAGTGACTTACCTGAAAGCGGAGAATGCAATCCTTCGGAGTAAGTTACCCGATCGGATTACGCTGAACAATCAGGAACGACGGCGGTTGGTACGCCATGGCAAAAAGCTTGGCCCGCGGATCAAAGAGCTGATCTCCATCGTCAGCTATTCGACCTTTCGTCGCTGGATCCGGACAATTGAAGACGGGCCGACGAAACGGCCGAATTCGAAGTCGGAGAACAAGCCTGGCCGTCCACGAACAGACGAGAGCATCGCCGACGCGATCATCCGGATCCGAAAAGAAACTGGATGGGGCTACACCAAGATCGTCCAAGCAATGCGCCGACTCGGCCATCGGATCTCACGGCAGACGGTAAAGAATATCTTGGTCGAAGCTGGCCTTGGTCCCGATCCCAGCGACCATCCCGATACGTGGTCGGACTTCCTGAAACGCCATGCGGCAACTATGTGGCAGTGCGACTTCGCGTCGAAGCGGAAGTGGACAATCAAAGGCATGGTGGATCTCTACTTCCTTGTCTTCATCCATGTTGAAACGCGGCGCATTTGGATATCGCCATGCACGGCGAATCCGACCGGTGAATGGACTACGCAGCAGGCCCGCAACTTCGACATGTTCCTTCAAGACAAGGGACTTCCGTGTGAGATTCTGCAGCGAGACCAAGACTCAAAGTACGTCGACTCGTTTGACGAAGTCTTTCGTTCATCTGGCTGCAAGATCAAGAAGACGCCAGCTCGATCGCCGAACTTGCAAGCGTTTGTCGAGCGCGTCATTCAGACGCTCAAGCACGAAGTTCTGAATGCTTTCTGCGTTGTCAACGAGAAGCATCTCGACCACATCCTTCGCGTGTCGCAGGATTGGTACAACCATCGCCGCGGACATACGGGGCGAGACCAACTTCCGCCGGTTCGTAACCAGGACGCCCCAAGTGTCGTTGATTTGACCAAGCAGAGACTTGTCTGCCACACTGAGCTCGGTGGGCACCTAAAATCCTACCACGCTGCGTGACCAATTCGGTTGCTGACGAGTCTATACTGCATGGCAATCCACACGGAATGCTCCCAATCTTCTGCGACCGTGCATTCCTGTTCTTGGGCTACTCTACTCGCCTGTAAATAATCTCGAAGGCGTCGGCAGCGAGGCCGTGATTGGAGGGAATGTGTTGGCGAATAAAGATCTGAAACAGATTTAGTTCCGGGACAAGTCGGAAGTCGGTGCTCGCGTATCCGCCCCACGAATATTCCTGCACCTGGCGACGCTGTTCTCCTTCGCCGACTTCGATGTCGTTGATGGCAAAGCCTAGCCCGAAACGAAAGTCACCTTGGACTCCTTTGAGCTGATCCGTGTACATCAACTGCAAAGTATCAGGTTTCAGGATCTGGGCTTCGCCTCGTTTTCCACCACCGACCAACATCTCACAGAACTTGGCGTAGTCGTTCGCTGTTGAAACAAGACCGCCGCCGCCAGAGAGAAACTCGAAGCCGGTCACAAAATCGCTATCCGTCGATTTGTCCAGAATGGCTAATCGACCGCCCACCTTTGTATGGCAACTCGCGAAGCGGGCTTTTGAGTCAGGCCGTACTTGAAAGGCTGTGTCATTCATATCAAGTGGCGCAAGGACTGCCTCTTCTAGATACTGATCCAATGATCTCCCTGACCATATTTCAATGAGACGTCCCAGTAGATCTGAACTGAACCCATAAGTAAATCGTTCACCGGGATGATGATGTGCAGGGATGGTGGCCAGGCGGTCTGCGGCTTCTTCAATCGACATGTCTGGAGGCAACATGCCGGCTGGAGGACGGTATTGCAGACCGGCCTCGCGATAACGCTTTTCGAGCTCTTCGTTCCCATTGCCGCCGTACGCATAGCCGGTCGTGTGACGAAACACATCTCTTACGGTTATCGGTCGCTTGGGGGCGATCGCCATTTTCGCTGTGCTGTCCCAGACCGTTGCTTGACTGAAAGCGGGAATGAATTTGGCAACGGGATCATCCAGCTGAAACTTGCCTTTTTCAAACAGCGTCATCGCGGCAACCGATGTGATCGGTTTGGTCATCGAGTAGATACGCACCACGGTGTCACCTCGCAGTGGTTCGCCCGTCTCGATGTCGCGGACTCCAGCGGAGTGCGAGTGAATCACCTCGCCACTACGAACGACCAGATGACTTGCCCCCGCGGCTTTCCCGGATTCCACTCCGCGCTCGACAAGTGACTCCGCTTCGTGAAATGCGGCATCAGACGCTTTCGCGGACTTTGGTTCCGTAAGGCAATAGACTTTGGAAGCAGTTCGGATCAGAAGCTTACCGCCGGAAACTGCCGGGCAAGCGATACACAACTCGTCGAGCGAGTTCGTTTCAAGTAGTTCATACTCCGGACCTACGTTCAACACGTAGGTGTCGCCATCCTCGCTCAAGCAAAAGAGTCTCCCGTTGTAAGACCAGGGGGATGCGGTGAACGAGGCTCCCTTGGGAAATCGGCGTTTGCCAAATACCTCGTCACCAGTCTTGGCATCATGGCAGGTAATGAAGCCTTGGTCGTAGACTGTGTAGAGGAAATCGTCGACGACAATCTGACTCGTGTTATAGGGAGACGCTTTCGGCTGGTACCACTCGATGTACGGGCTGTCGGCAAACTCACCTTGCTTGGTAAGGTTGCCTTCTCCGCCAGGCTCGATGGCAAACGTCGGTCGATGGCTATCGCCGACGTATCCTGATGCAAGGTAGACCATTCCATGAGCTGCGAAAGGCGAAGGAATCACCAGTGAGGACATTTGACCGTCGAATTCCCATAGCAGTTCACCGCTAAGGGAATAGCTGCGATTGCGATTGAGGCCGGGAACAACGATCTCTGTACGAAGTTCGTTTTGCCATACCAGCGGTGTTGCCCATGATCGCTTCTCATCTCGTGGCAGACGCCAATTCTGCTTGCCCGTTCTCGCGTCGAACGCGGCGATCCAGGATCCTTCAAGATTGTCATAGACAACAAAGACCTGTCCCTCATGCACGACAGGTGACGCTGCAGCACCGTAGTCCATGAAGGTCTTCTTTGGCTCAATCGGATGCTCCCAAATCAACTCACCAGTGAGTTCATAACAATACAAACCAACATCGCCAAAAAGGACGTACAGCCGCTGGCCGTCCGTGGTAGGTGTCTCAGTAGCATACGTGCTTTTGGGATGGCGCGGCACTCTGGGCTGACCACGATGGGCCTCGTGTCGCCAAAGTTCCGCCCCAGTTTCTAGATCGAAGCAGAGCACGAGCCAATGATGGATTCCCTTGGAGGGTTCTCGTACGCCTTGACCAAGATAAAGTCCCTTGTTTGGCTCACGAGCTTCGCCGTCAGATACGACCGTGCTCACGAACACTTTGTCACCCCAAACAACTGGTGACGCCCAGCCCCATCCGGGTACATCCGCAACCCAATCCACGTTTTCGGTTGTGCTCCACGAACTGGGGAGCGCCGGGTTGTCCGATGCCACACCGGTGCCACCGACACCGCGGAATCGCGGCCAATTGTCAGCTGCCAATGCAGTCGTGAAAGAAAAGAAGACTACAAAAAGAGCGAGTATCGATCTTGTGCTGGTATTCATTCGTAGCGCGTGGTTCGATGTCATGTGCATCACTCAGATTGGTCAGATCGTTTTCGCGGTCGTCTTTGGTTTGAGTGTGAAGCTACTGCTTCCAGATTATTCCCAATGCCCAGAGTATTCCTAGAACAAT
>JAGQPO010000940.1 GCA_020426665.1 Planctomycetales bacterium | reverse complement strand
TCAATCTCTGCGATAGTGTGTGAACCGATGGCCTGCGAAGCAACCCGCATCACATTCTGTCTCGGACCGTAGTCGTCGTCGCCGGTCGTGATAGGATGGTGATACAGATACCCAGTCGCCAACGTGGCAACCGTCGTTCCCTCGAAGTACCGTCAATCCCGCTTCCGCATCGACACCCCAATGCATGTGTGCTTTCGATTTATCAGTTTTGTTCTCGTTTTTCATTTCGGCGTCTTTGCCAACCAGCCGGTATCCGCCCAGGATGGGTCGAACGTGATTGAAACGCCAAAAACGATTCGCATCGCAACCTTCAACGTTTCACTGTATGGCAAAAAGAGTGGAGAAATACGAACTCGGCTCGGCCGACGAGATGACTCGCAGGCAAAGCAAATCGCCAGCATTGTTCAAACCGTTCGACCCGACATTTTGCTGGTCAACGAACTCGATTACGAAACCGATGGGGCGCCGGCCAAACTGCTGGCCGAGAACTACTTTGCGGTGCCGCAAGACAATGCGTCCGGCGACGGCAAACTTGACGCCATCAATTACCCATACCTGATGAACGCCCCGAGCAATACTGGAATCGATTCTTCGCTGGATTTGAACAACGACGGCAAACGAAACACCGGAAACGATGCCTGGGGATACGGCACCTACCCCGGACAATACGCGATGACCGTCTACAGCCGGTTCCCAATTGACGACAAAGCAATACGAACCTTCCAAAAGCTGCGATGGAGTACGATGCCGGGCGCCATCCGTCCGAAGAACCCCGAAACCGGAAAACAGTATTACCCCGATGAGATTTGGTCCCAGCTGCGACTTAGCAGTAAAAACCATATCGATGTCCCAGTTCTGATCGGCGAACACACACTTCATGTTCTGGCCAGCCACCCGACTCCGCCTGTCTTTGACGGTCCCGAAGATCACAACGGTGCACGCAATCACGATGAAGTCGAATTCTGGAATCGGTACCTGAGTAACACCGACGATACGCGATCATGGTTGGTCGACGACTCCGGCCAAGCCGGTGGACTCAATTCAGGCAGCCGCTTTGTCATCATGGGTGACTTGAACGCCGACCCGGTTGACGGCAGCGGACGTCACGAAGCGATCCGTCGATTGCTCGATCACCCACGCACTGAAGACCCGCAACCCAAAGCATCGCGGCCTGGCGCCGAAGCAACTCTGACAAAAACCGCCGACTTCGGTCGCAACGGATTCATGCGAGTGGACTTTGTCATTCCCAGCAATCATTTGGACGTGGTTGATAGTGGCGTGTTCTGGCCGGCCAGTGACGACGCCCGCAACCGCTGGATCAAAGCGACCGATCACCGGCTCGTATGGATCGAAGTCACACGATAACGCAAACATTCGCTGTCACTAAAAAATGCCCGCACCTCCCAAACGCGTGTTATTGATGATCAGCTCGATGCGCGGCGGCGGCAGCGAACGGCAAGTTCTGCTGCTTGCCCAATCGCTCGATCGGTCGCGATTCGCACCACATCTTTACTTGACCGAAGCGGCGGGAGATTTCCTGGATCACGTCCCAAACGACGTTCCAATCCACGCATTCGATTCCTGTCCCGATAAAGGTGGAATCTACCTTCCCGGGCGTCAACTTCGCCGGCAAACCGAATTTCTGCGCGGTGTGATTCGCGACAACCGGATCGATGTCGTTTACGATCGCACGTTTCATATGACTCTACTGGCAGGCAAAGCCGCGGGGAACGTACGCCGGGTTTCGACGATCGTCAGCCCACCACACCTGGCGTTGCCTTTCGTGGAGAAACGCTTCGTCGCCATCAAGCGCCGCCGACTGGCCGATGCTTATCGAAGATCGGATGTTGTCGTCGCCGTCAGCAAGCAGGCCGCGATGTCGGCCGAGTCCTATTACGGCCTGCCACCGGGCATCATCCAGGTCGTCAAAAACCCCGTCGACCTCGAACAGTTGGCAGCCGTCGTCATCAACAAACCAGCCCCCTCAGCGACTCCCAGCCAAGAAACACCAAACCAAACTCTCTTGGTTTGCGTCGGCCGAATGACCGAAGAAAAAGGTCACTCTGATTTGATCGCAGCAATCGCGAACCTGACGGACCGTTGGCCGAAATCTCGCGGCCGACTTGCATTACGCCTGATCGGCGACGGACCGTTACGGCCCGCATTGGAATCCCAAGTCTCGTCGCTCGGTTTGACCGATCGCATCGAATTCATTGGCGCACTGGACAGCGCTCTCGTCCAAATCGCGGACGCCGATGCACTGGTATTGCCTTCGCGTTTCGAAGGAATGCCTAACGTGGTTCTTGAAGCGATGGCTCTCGGCACGCCAGTGATCGCAACCAAAGCCGGGGGAACCATCGAATTACAGCGCGACATGCCAACCGCATTCTGGGCCAACCCCGGAGACCCCGAATCCATCGCCGACGCCATTTTGAGTTTCGCCAAAGAGCCTGGAACAGCGGCCGCGCATCGCGCCGCCGCGTTCGATTTGGTCACAAACGAACATAACCTCAAACAAACCGTCCGCCGTATCGAAGACCTGCTGGACGGGTCCTGAACCAGCGCGGAGCCTGGCGCCCAAAATGGGCCTAGCGATCACTTTCTGGCCTGGATGACAGACCACAGAAGATAGCGCCACGGACAATCCACGATCGAGAATCCGACATCCTTGAGCCAGCCCATTTGAACGCCTAGCGTATCGTGATGATCGTGATCGGCCATATGTTGCATCCACATTTCCCATTCAGCAGTGCTGGATCCTGCGGACATTGCCAACTTCTTCCAGTTTTCGATGTGCCGCGTGTAGAGATCGTCGGTCTCGCCCGCGCACTGGTCGGCGAAACAAAAAACCCCATCGTCGGCTAGCCACTTCAACACGTTACCAAACAAGGCCTGCTTTTCCACTGAATTCAAGTGGTGAATCGCGATGCTGGAAACGACTAGATCAAAGGATCCGTCGGCGAAGCTGAGATCGCGAAAATCGCACTGCTGAAACGTGTGTCGGTGCGGCGATCGGAATCGTGACTGACACACCTCCAGCGACTCACCGGAAATGTCCACCAAGTGGATCGTTGCGTCCGGCATCGCCTCGCGAAATAGCACAGACAGATTGCCAGTTCCACATCCCAACTCCAAAACAGAGTCAAACGTTCGGCCATGGGGCAAGTAGTCCAGCAATCCCCACAACATCTCACGATAGCGGGGAAAGCACCTCTCGATGACTGCTGTGTAATCGTCCGTTAATGCATCGAAGAATTGTCCCACGTTGATATCGTTCATCTACAATTCCTTGTGTGCTGTCGCGAAACGTGTCAGGTACGAATGGTACGGGCTTTAGTAGGAAACTGGTAGCGAAAACTGTCATACCAGGCGCGAATGCGTTAGCAAGGGGCCCGGTGGGCGTCGACTCCGACGATATCCAAAAAGGGGAAGGGGGTCGTTTTCCGTTTTCGATCAAAACTACCCCCTTCCCCTTTTTGTGGGCACGACGCTTGCTAGCGGCCATCGGTGCGGAACCGGCGCGTGATTGATTCCCAACCTGCTTCATCAGCGACTTGGTCTCTCGGAATCAGAAGCAATTCTCCGGCGGGACCATACAGCGTTGCAAGTTCATCCGTCACGTTCGCACCGACGATCTGGTTGAGGCTCAGATAGACCGCGCGTTTGGAACTTCTCCAAGCGATTGCTTCGGCGCCGATCCAGCCCGCCTGATTCCATTGGTCGGTTCGGGTACCGTAGTGATATCTCCGCCAGTACTGGACAAAGTTGTAAACGCCGATGGCTGCCAGACCGCAGCAGACTAAGGCACTGATAAGACTTCCGAAAAACAATGCAACAACGAGTCCGAAGGTCCAAAAAACGATCGAAATCATTTCGCCTTTGCAGCGAACGATCAACGCCGGGGATTTCAGTGGAAACTGTGCGGTCACCGTTCCAGAGAACTGCACATTGGTTGGCGAAGAAAACTCTTCACTGGACCACGGAGGTCCGAGCTGTGCGCCGAACGGATCGGATTCCCACTGGTCACCGGATGACAAGGCGGTCTGATTCAACCAACTTTGTTTGATCTGTTTTGCGGATGCAGCGGAAAAGTGATCGAACAGATGATCGGCAAGAGCAAAATAACGAAACGGATTTTGATCGACGGGTATCCGGACGCCATTCGAAAAGACGCCGGCGCCGCCTAACTCCGAAGGCGCCGTCCAATACGTTGAAGTCCCATTTGATATTACCATGCCACGTTCACTCAGTCGGCCGCGCGCAATGCACAGCAAGTCTCGATGACGGCGGAGAGATCTGCGAGCACGTGACTTTGACCCCATCGTTGACACCGATGCAGCGCAGACGCCGCCAATAAAAACCGCTCCGAAACCAGTATAGATTGCTTCCTCGGAAAACCCGCGGCGCAGCAATAAAGTCACCGACATGACCGCGAAAAAGACGGCAAGTGGCACAAACAATGCCAACACGACCCAAAGAACCCAAGACAGCACCCGTCGATCGGGCATCATTGACATATAATCTGCCTCAGTGACCTGACCATCAAACGTCAAGACTCTTAAGTCGGCATCGAAATCCAGATGAGTCCTCGGCGGCTGGTAAGGGTTGATCTGATCCATGGACGGTCGAGGTGCCTAGCGTTTCATATCGCGTTAACATTTCGAAAGGATTGCAATCGTGCAACATCCGCAAAACATTCGGTTCCTATCGATTGTCTT
>JAGQPO010000939.1 GCA_020426665.1 Planctomycetales bacterium | reverse complement strand
GACCGCAACCCCAGGTACAAGACGCAGACCAGCCCCAGCCCCTCTCGAACCCCGGCGTCGGCGAAGCCGCCGCCGGGGTTCGAGAGGGCTGTTTCGCTGAATCTTTTAGGATTTCCAGGGGCCGGGATGGGTGCGTTTTTGTGGGATTTTCGGCTGTTTCTTCGATTTGCCATTCCCATCTCTATTTTTTTCTGTCGGTGTTGCCTAAGAAGTCTTCATTGGGTGTGTTACCCGGTCAGACACGTTGACAGTCGAAGGTAACGATGACGGACGATCACGGCAGTGAAAGACAGTGCTGGGTGCGGGAATTGGTGCGGCAGCATCAATCGCCGCTGATCCGTTATGCGCGGTCGATTGTTCGGGAGGAGCATGCGGCCAGGGATGTCGTCCAGGACACGTTCTTGCAACTGTGCAAACAATCTCCCCAGGATTTGTCGGGCCGCGAGGTGGCTTGGCTGTTTCGTGTCTGCCACAACACGGCCTTGAACCGATTGCGAAAGGAACGGCGGATGACACACAACACCGAAACGGTACAGTCGGCGGAGATCGTCAGCGACGCGTCGGCGGCGGCCCAGACGGGCGAAGACAACGAGTGCGTGTTGCGTTTGATCGGCGGATTACCCGACAACCAGCAGAAGGTCATCCGGTTGCGTTTCCACGCCGGATTGGCGTACCGCGAGATCAGCGAGGCGACCGGATTGTCGGTCACCAACGTCGGCTATCTGTTGCACACGGCACTGGGCAAATTGCGCGAACAGATGCAGAGTCTGGACGCGTGAGTTTTGGGTTAACACATGATCGGACTGATCGGTCGGATCTGACAAATTCGACCGATTGAAGTTCGCATTTTTAGGACAGGTTACATGATCAATAAAGATGACCCTCGGCTAACGGCATACCTGCTGGGCGAACTGGACGAATCGGGGCACGATGAAGTTCAAGCCGCGCTCGCGGAATCCGCTGACTTGCGAAAGCACGTCGACGGTTTGCGTGAAACGATTCTCACGTTGCAAAGTGCACTCGGTGTCGTCCCCAGCGGTGCGGACGAATTGACGGAGCAACAGATCGCGGCCGTCGAGGCCGCCGCATCTGTCCAGCCGGTTGCCGTCAAACCTGTCGAACTGGGTGAAGAACCCCGACGAGTTTGGTTGCGACGTTTTGCGTTGGCGGCACTGGTGTTGTACGCCGTCGGAATGTCGGTGTTTGCCCTGCGTCCGGCGAAGATCAATCCGGAAGTCGCATCAAGCATGCTGGCGGCGGATGCTAAAATCGCCAAGAACGAAGCACCGCAAGAACCGATCCGCGAACTTGTCGAGGCTACCGTCCTAGAAGCAAGCGTCGATGAAGTCGTCAGTGAAATTGTCAGTGGCCCAAATGATGGAAGCGACTCGGTCTCGATCGGGTTTGATGGGACCAGTGGACTGCCAACGACGGATTTGAACATCCGAATGAATAACGACAGCTTCGGTGCAAGTGCAGCGCCGGACTCCGGGGCGCTAGTGCAGGACATGTACGGGACAGACGCAAACGAAGGATTGGACCAGCTCCGCAGCCCTTCTGCCAAATTCGAGATCGATTTGGATGGACGGCTTGGCGGTGACATCGCGTCGGCACCATCTGGCGAAGAAAGTGTCGGCGGCCCAATGGGAGGCCGCGGAGGCGCAGTAGCTCCGGAAACGCAACCCGGTGCGAGTCGCGGAATGATGGACATGATGGGTGGCATGGAAGATCTGTCCGACATGCAAATGGGCATGGGTGTCGGTGGTAGGATGGACATGATGGAGATGAGCCAAGATCCGCAGGGTTCCTCCGCCGCGTCAGGAGAGTGGGGAACCAAAGTCAATCGCGCGTTTCTAAACGAATTATCGGCACCAGAATTGCCGCCCATAAACAGCCCCGAACCAGCGTCGGACGGATTCGCTGAAGAGGGAAGAGCTGAAGTTTGGAGTGAATTGGAACGACGTCGGATCGACACGAACGCCGGTGATCGAGAATTGAATTCGCCCCTCGGCGCCGCAGTCGCGCCGATGCCCGCCAGCGAACCAACTCCGGAGCCCCTGCCGGCGTCGCATCCTGCAGGTCCAGAATTTTCATCTCCGCAACGCGCCAAACCGGCGCTCGTTCCGATGCAAGCGGGTCAGGCGGCAGAGAGTGAGTTTGAGGAGCTGGCTGCGATTGCGCCCCCCGCTACCGGCCCTGAAACCGACGCAAAGACACGCCAGATATCAATCGCCGACGAAGCGAAGAAAGCACAGCGTCCGGCCCCCAAGACTTGGAAACCTGCATCGGCGTCGACCAACCGTGCGCGTTTAAGTGTGGGCCAGCACGACGACCTGTTGCTGGCCGCACGTGATACCTACGTTCGCATCGACGGCTTCCGCGCACGCGTGATGTTTGACCTGTATTACTACAACGATCGCGGCCGTCAATTGGAAGGCCAATTCATGCTTCGGCTTCCCGACGATGCGTCGCTACATTACTTCGCTTTCGGGGCGACCAACCTGCCGACACAGACACCCGTCGCGGCCGTCCGAACGACCGGCAAGCCTGGAGATGACGTTCAACCAGAACCGCTAGATCCGGCGGCGGTCGCGGTAGCGGCGCTGAGAAAACAAACTGAATCGGTCGGGTCCGACCTGGCGCGCCGGGCCAGCGATGCGATGTACAAAGCGGAATCCAATTCGACATTCGGCGCGGTCAAGACGGCTTTCGTGGCGCCCCGCCAAAAGGCCGCGTTGGCGTATGAAGAAACCGTACGCCGGCGTGTCGACCCGGCCTTGGTTGAATGGTCCGGTCCAGGGATCTTTCAAACCAAAGTCTTCCCATTGATGCCAGGTAAACTGAATCGCATCGTGGTCGGATATGACGTCTCCTTGGAAGACGTCGACGACGATCGGTTGTTCACCCTGGATTTACCCGAAGACGAAGCCGGTGGCCGGGTTGAATTTGACATCGTTGCTGCGGCAGGTACGCAAGCAACTTTAACGCCTGCGACGGATCCTTTTGTCTCCGGCGGCCGCGCCTACCATCGCTATGAAGGTGCCGCTCCGCGTGATTACACGGCGCGATTGTCGGGTACCGATTCAATCATGATCCAACATACCGATTCGGTCGGAGGCCAATATTTTGCAACACGTGTCATCGCGGACCTTCCCGAACAACAAGCCAAAGTCGACACGCGCCAAGCGGTTTTGATGCTGGATACGTCGTGGAGTGATCGGCCCGACGCGTTTTCGAAACGGCTGGAGTTGATGGAACAGATCTTGTCGAACAACCGCGACTCGATCGACCAGTTTGCGGTGATGATGTTCAACGTCCACAGCCGCTGGTGGCGGAACGAGTTTGTCGCCAACAACGACCAGAACGTGAAAGCGTTTTTAGAATTCGCTAATGATTTGGCCTTGGAGGGCGCGACGGATTTGTCCGGCGCGATCACCGAGGCGACTGCACCGCAGTGGAACGCAGCTTCAGATGAATCTTTACCACAACCGAATTTGTTTCTGCTCAGTGATGCGGTGGCGACGTGGGGCACAACGGATTTGATGTCGATCGCCGCTCCACTCCGAGATATGGATCGAAACCTCGGCGGCGGAGCATTGTTTGCTTATCAGTTCAGCGGATTGCCGAGTGATCGCATGGTGCTGGGTATGCTTGCCGACGTCAGTGGCGGATCAGTCTTTAACGTTGCTGAAAAAGCGGAATTGGCCAAGGTCGCGACGGCGCACCGCAGTCGTCCTTGGCAATTGGCCAAAGCGACCGCTGATGGCGCCGACGAAGTTTTGGTTCAATCCAGCGCCAACACGATCTATCCGGGACAGCCTTTGCTGATCGCCGGCCGCGGCGCGATTGACGGACCGATCGAACTTGTTTTCAAACGCGGCAGCGAAACGCAAACGATGACCATCAGTCCTCGTCTGGTGGTCAAGTCGCCCGCTGCGGCTCGTCTGTACGGCGGGATCGCCGTCGAGCGACTGGAACCCTTCGCGGAAGACTATGAAGAGATCACGATCGCATTTGCCAGACACTTTCGCGTTCCCGGCCGAACCTGTTCGATGGTGATGCTGGATTCCGAACAGGATTACCAACGATTCGGAGTCAACACGGCGCCGGAGGAAGACCACTTGGTGATTGCCAGCACGTCGGTCCAATCGCTGATGGATTCACGTGAATCCGCACTGAAACAACCATCGAATTCCCGAGCAAGATTTCTTTCGTGGACCGAGTCACTGGAATCAGCATCGTTGCTGAAGGTGTCGACGGCGTTGCGATTGGCGATCAACCAAATGCCGGAAACATCGTTCGCGTTTTCGCCCCGGCCATTGGATTGTCGCAGTTATCGACGGGGCGATTTTGGCCAAACGTACTTGGACGATTTGGCGGCCGAAACGCCTGAGTTTGATTCGATGATGGCAGAAGCCGACGAGATTCTGATTGCCTTTGGCGCCGATGACGCGATCAAGGCGGCCAGTACGCTTGTCGAGGCCAAACCATCAGACGTGGAAATTTTGCGCAGCGTCGCGTTCCGCGCGATCGAATGGAAACGCGGCGATCAGGCAGCGCCTTTACTGTGGCGGATCGCCCAGGCCCGTCCCCATCAACCGCAATGTTTGATGTTGCTGGCCCGATCGTTGGCGGCGGGCGGAGACTTGGATGCGTCCATCGTTTGCTACGACTTGGTCACCGGAGGAAACTGGAACCAACGTTGGGGTAGCGTCCAAGGAATTGCAAAGGTCGAACTGATGAGTGTCTTGGAGCAGATCGATCCACAAAACAGTTCCATCGCCGGTTACGCAAAGGCGCGCCTTCATCAGCTGCGTGGAGAAATTGCGGGCGACGGACTGGACGTCGCCATCTTCATGCATTGGAACACCGACCGAACGGACGTCGATCTGCATGTCACCGAACCAGGCGGTGAAGAGTGTTTTTATAAGAACAAATCTACCAAGGCCGGGGGTCGAATGACGGACGACATCACCGAAGGCCTGGGACCGGAAATGTACACGTTGCAAAGTGCGCCCGAGGGAGACTATCACGTTCAAGCCAAGTACTTTCGCAGCGATCAGAACCGCACCAAGGCTCCCACCGAAATCTTGGTAACGCTGGTACGAGATCTCGGCCGACCGTCAATGAAAAGCCAAACGAAACGTTTGACGTTAAGCGGTCA
>JAGQPO010000938.1 GCA_020426665.1 Planctomycetales bacterium | reverse complement strand
CGACACCTCGGCCGGCGATTTTTGGGAAGGCAAGCGGCGTTGGGTTGTTCGCGCGATGGGACAGTTTCGAAGTGCCGAACAGGTCGAACAGCAATTGTTGTCGGTCAATGACGGTGCTCCGGTATTCGTCCGCGATGTGGCAACGGTCCAGCTGGGATACAAGAAACCGGACGGGCTGGTGCGTCGGTTCGGCGAATCGAGTATCGCGGTTAATTGTTTACGCGAGTCCGACGCAAACGTCTTGGACGTGATGGACGGGTTGCGTGAAGCGACTCGTGATATCGACGAAAACATATTGCGACCACGTGGATTGCAATTAACCCAGGTTTACGACGAAACGGAATACATTTATTCGTCGATCGATTTGGTGCGACAGAATATCTTCATCGGTGGTGCGCTCACGATGATTGTTCTGATGCTGTTTTTGCATTTGGGTGTGCGGACGATTCTTGCCATCCCCTTGATCGTCGTCACATCGCTGGGGGCGGCCTATTTGTCACCGTTGTTCTTCCTGGTTTGCATTGCGATCATCTTAGGTGCAGGATTTTGGTTTGCGCGCGGTGCGTTGGTGGTCGCGTTGGCGATTCCCACCAGTATCATCGCCTCGTTTCTGGTCCTCGGCGTTTTGGGGCGATCGCTGAACGTCATCAGTTTGGCCGGTTTGGCGTTCGCGGTGGGGATGTTGGTTGATAATGCAGTGGTGGTGCTGGAAAACATTTATCGCCATTACAGGATGGGCGAATCTCCGATCACCGCGGCGGTCCGCGGCACCCAGGAGGTGTGGGGGGCGATTGTCGCATCAACGATCACCACTATCGCGGTCTTCTTGCCGATCGTGTTTGTTCAAGAAGAAGCCGGCCAATTGTTTCGCGACATTGCGTTGGCGATCAGTGCGGCGGTTGCGCTGTCGTTATTGGTTTCGATGTCCGTGATCCCGACAGCCGCGTCGCGACTGTTCCGATCACAAGTCGATGAAGACGGTAGCAGCACCGATGCAAACGTCACTTCGATGGGCGATACAAAACAGGTCACGAATCAGCCGTCACGGATATCGGCATTGGCCATCGGACCGGTTAATGCGGCCAGTGCGGCGTTTGTTAATGCAACGGTGAAATTAAACCAGTGGATCCAGCGCGGCGTATTTCGTCGTGTTGTTGTTTCCGCCACGCTGGTTTTTATTGCCGTCGGCGTCAGTTGGCTGTTCTGGCCAAAGGTCGAGTATTTGCCGACGGGAAACCGCAACCTGGTGTTTGGCATTTTGCTGCCACCACCTGGTTACAACCTTGATCAATTGACGGCGGCCGGCAAGAAAGTCGAAACCGATCTGCGACCGTACTGGGACGTTGATCCGGGGAGCGAAGAGGCGGCAAAGCTGGATTTCCCCGCGATCGGAGACTTTTTCTTTGTCGCTCGCGGACGTCAAGTTTTCATGGGGATTCGCGCCCATGACCCGGAGCGCGCTGGGGAACTTGTCAGTTTGATTCAAAAGGTCGGCGCCAGCATGCCAGGGACGTTCGCCGTTGCCAAGCAATCCAGCCTCTTTGAGCAAGGGTTGACCGCCGGTCGCACGATCGACATTGAAATCACCGGGCCGGATTTGAATCGTCTGGTTGCACTGGGCGGACAATCGATTGGCAAGGTCAAACAGATCATGCCGGACGCCCAGGCCCGTCCCGTTCCCAGTTTGGACCTGTCCAGTCCCGAGATTCATATCACACCCAAACTGTTACAGGCCGCCGAGATGGGCGTCAGTAGTCGTGATCTGGGGTTTGCGGCAAATTGTTTGATCGATGGCGCGTACAGTGGGAATTATTACTTGGACGGCAAGAAGATCGATTTGACGATCATGGGCGAGGTCCAGTACGCCGACACAACGCAAGAGATTCAAGCATTGCCGGTCGCCACACCTCGGGGGCAACTGGTTCCGTTGGCCGCGCTGGCCGACGTCGAACTGGCCAGTGGACCCGAGCAGGTCAATCACCGCGAGCGTGTTCGCGCGATCGCAATCGAAGTTTCGCCGCCGCCGGAGATGGCGCTTGAAGATGCGATGGCGCTGATTCGCAAAGAAATTGTCCAACCTCTGATTGATAGTGGACAATTGGCGGGTGGCTACCAAGTCAACCTCGCCGGCACCGCGGACAAACTTAGCAAGATGCAAGCGACATTCTTGGGGCAGTGGACGGGTTGGAATCTAGACAGCCTGCTGAGTGTGTTGACCAGCCAGTTTGTTTTGGTTGTCTTGATTACCTACCTGTTGATGGCCGCTCTGTTCGAATCCTGGCTGTATCCACTGGTGATTATTTTGACCGTGCCGCTCGGTGCCGTGGGTGGGATTTTAGGATTGAATCTGTTGAATGTTTATCTGGGTCTGACCGGACAACTGACGCAGCAATTGGACATCTTGACGATGCTCGGCTTTGTCATCCTGATCGGCACCGTGGTGAACAATCCGATTTTGATTGTTCACCAATCATTAAACCACATGCGTGAGGACGGTCTGCCGCCCGGAGAAGCGATTTTGGAAAGCGTACGAACGCGGATTCGACCGATCTTCATGACGACGATGACGACCGTATTGGGACTCTTTCCACTGGTGCTGTTCCCCGGTGCGGGAAGTGAGCTTTACCGTGGGCTGGGAAGCGTCGTGCTGGGTGGATTGCTGGTGTCGACGATCTTTACGTTGATCCTGGTTCCGACATTGTTCAGTCTGTTGCTGGACGCCAAGCGTGGCTTGGCCGGTGTGGTGTTTGGCAATCCACAGTCGCGGCAAGTTCGTCAACATGTTGGCGGCGGAAAAACGACTGATTCTGAATCCGCCGAACAGGATACGCCGGTCGACGTCGCCAAGTCAGATCCTCGCGAGAATGTACCGGCGTAGTGGGGTCAGACTTGGAAAGCGGCCATGGGATGGTCATTTAGCGTTTGCCGGGGAGACGGTGTGGTGTGGACAAGTTTCCATCGAGCAAAAAACTCGTCTGATTTGGAAAAAACACCATTTTTTTGACGCCGAGTCGTGCGGTTTTGCGAATCCAATGGCCCTAGTGCTTTAGGCGGACTAACTTTGGGAATTGCTCGTGGAAAGCTGGCCGGGAACGATAGAACAGATGGCCCGCATGGTGATTCAGCTGTTTGGTTCGCGACCCCGTTTCCGAGGGGGTGCGCAAATCGGTCTGCCGAAGCGGATCCATGATGCATTTGGCTCATTTTGACTGGAACGATTCGTCGTTCGGCCGCGTCCTAGGGTGGGGTGTAAAAAGGTAGCGGTTGTGACGGATTTTCTCAGTCCGCCCTCGTCGCCGTGCCGAATGGCCCAAGAGACGGCTCTGAGTGGTTGCAAACGCTGGATCCGTGATTGTCCTAGGAAGAACGGCGAAAAGAAATCTGCAAGACGCGTCGCCCCCGATTGTCCTTTACCGTAGCTGGTTTAATTAAATGTCCAAAGGTAGCGAAAAACGAGTCCAACGCAGCCACTTGAGTCGCTTGCTCGGCCAATTGCGCCCGTCCGCCAAAAAATCTCGCTCGACGGAACCACGCGTTTCGCGCGGAGACCGATTGAAGTTGGAGAGTTTGGAGGCCCGTCAGTTACTCGCCGGGGATGTCTCGATCGTCTCGTCGGATTTAATGGGGCCGATTGACACTCGTACGCCGGTCGCATCATTGACCGCCACGATGGGGTCGACGCTAACGACGGTTTCGGCCGCCGAAGGCGAACCGGCTCCGGACTTGGTCCAGTTTGCAAAGGATTTGGCGTCCGCAGGCGTCATTTTTTACGGTGCCCATTGGTGTCCTGCGTGCACTCAGCAAAAGCAGTTGTTCGAAGACGGGAGGGACAATTTGCCCTTCATCGAGGTGACGAACCCGGATCGATCGATTGGTCAGATCGGAATCGACAACAACATTACGGCTTACCCGACGTGGGTATTTCCAGACACAACACGCGAGACGGGCGTCCTGACGTTACAGCAGCTCAGTGATCGCAGCGGCGTACCGATTCCGACAGGTGAAGATCCTACGTTTGAACCGATCGGAAACCAGACGGCGTTGATCGGTTCACCGCTTCACGTCCCGGTCGACGCGTATGACCCCAACGGCGGCGTGCTGACAGTCACGGTCTCGGTCGCCGATCCGAACCTGCTGGAGGCGAGTGTGGTCACGGGCAATCGCTCGATCAGGATCGACATGGCTACGTTCGGTGACATGGTGTTCCAGTTGTTCGAACAGCGTGCGCCCACCGCGTCGGGGCGGGTGATCGAATTAGCGGAAGCCGGCTTCTATGACGATATTATTTTTCACCGAGTGATCGACAACTTTGTGATTCAGGCCGGCGACCCAACCGGAACCGGTACCAGTGGTTCGACGCTCGGCAATTTTGACGACGACTTCAATCCAGAGTTACAACACAACCGGAGTGGTGTTTTGTCGTTCGCAAAATCAAGTGACGACACCAACAACTCCCAATTTTTCATCACCGAAGTTCCGACGCGGTTTTTGGATTTCAACCACAGTGTGTTCGGCCAGTTGATCGAAGGTGAAGACGTTCGTGATGCGATCAGCAATCACGCCGTCAACGGTTCCGATCGTCCGACAACCGATATCGCGATCAATACGATCGACGTCTTCACGGACACCGAAAACTCGTTATTGATGTTAAAGCCGACGGGCAACGGTGTTGGTTCAACCAACGTGACGGTTACCGTCACCGACACTGACGGGAACTCGCACAGTGAAACGTTCCAGGTCGATGTCAACAATGACACTCAGAACAGTCAGCCTTATTTGAATGCCGTTACGGTGCCAGATAAGTTTGCGCTCAATACGCCGGCGACTCTGCAGTTGTCCAGCACGGACATCGAAGGCGATGCGGTTACCTATTCAGCCGTCGTCGTTTCCGGCAGTGCCAACGCAACGGCATCAATTGACCAGAACGGATTGTTGACCGTGACGCCGGCCAACGGTTTCAGTGGCCAGGTCGACGTTCAGGCGACGGTCCGTCCGGGACCAGGCGTTACAGGTAACAGTTCCAGTGACAGCGACAACCAGTTATACACCTTTAATTTCGAAAGTGACGGTACCGTTTCCGCACCGACGTCGATTGATTTGGCGTCCAGCAGTGACACCGGGGCGAGCGACAGCGACAACATCACCAATGCGACATCGCTATCCTTCAACGTCCAGGGTGTGGTCAGTGGTGCGACGGTCCAATTGATCAACGCACAAACGAATGCCGTGTTGGGTGAAGCCGTTTCCACCGGTACCAGCGTGACGGTGACGACCAACAATCTGGCCGCCCTGGGGGATGGCACTTACAACATCACGGCACGTCAGGTTTTCAACAGCCAGGTAAGTCCTCAATCTTCGGCGATCAGCGTGACCTACGACACGACCGCGCCGAGTTCGGTGATTTCGAGCGCCGCGACAACCGGAAACGCGGGGCGTCTGTACCAAACGGATTTGATCAATCCCGAAGAGGGATCGATCGTTTACGGGCTGACACAATTTCCTGTCGGCGCGACCATCAACAGCGGTTCGGGGTTGATTCAATGGACACCGGACACGGGCGACCTGGGGGATAACACGTTTACCGTAACCACGACGGACTTGGCCGGAAATGTTCGTACCGAAAACTTCACTGTTTCGGTTGCTGCGGCACCGAAGGCCGAAGTCAAACTGGTCGTCAAAGACACCGATGGAAATGAAGTCACGGACCTGAGCGTGGGCCAGGATTTCGTTTTGGAATTGGTCGGTGTCGATGCACGGAGCAGTTTTGATCGCGCCGGCGTGTTCGCAATCTATGCCGACATCTTGTTCGACCCGACGATCGTTAGCGTCAAATCCGGAACCAGCATCGAGTATGTCGGAGACTTTACGTTGTCCCCCAAAGGCACGATTTCTTCGGGGCTGATTGACGAACTAGGCGCCGCTTCGACTCGGACGGTAGCCACGAATGCGGCGGAATCAGTCATTGCGCGTATACAAATGACAGCGATCGCTTCGGGCAGTGTCAATATCCGCAGCGAAGAAGCAGACGAATCAAGCAGTGAGGTATTGCTGTACGGGGAAGACAATCAAATCCCGGCCGACGCAGTATTCTTTGGCAGCGTCAACTTGAATGTTGGCATCGAATTCACGTTGGTCAACGATACGGCGACCGTCGCAGAAGATTCTGGCGCGACAACGATCAACGTTTTGGGTAATGACACCGTCAATGGCAGTGGAAGTTTGTCGGTTGTGTCAGTGACCCAGCCCACCAGCGGCGGTACGGTGGCCGTCAATTCGGGCGTCGTAACGTTCACACCCACCCTGGACTTTAACGGCACGAGCGTGTTCACGTATCGGGCCGGCGACAACAGCGGAGCACAAGACATTGCGACGGTGACCGTCACGGTTACACCGGTTAATGATCCTCCGACCGGCGTTGACGATACCTTTGACGTCGTCGAAGGCACAACCGCCAACCGATTGGAAGTGTTGTCGAACGATTCGATCAGCCCCGACACTGGCGAAACGTTATCCGTCACCTCGGTGACCGGCAACAGCAGTGGATCAACCGTAGCGGTCAGTTCGGATGGATTAGCGGTTAACTACACTCCGGCGTCTGGTTTCACCGGAACGGACACATTCACGTACACGGTCAGCGATGGGCAATTGACCGATACGGTGACCGCAACGGTTACGGTCACGTCGGCCGATCCGCCGCCGACCGCCGTGGCCGACACCTTCAACGTCAATGAAGACACCATCGAAACGTCTTATGACATTCTGCAGAACGACCTGACCGATGTCGACAACCAAACATTCGTGATCACCGCCGTGGGCACTCCCAGTGCCGGTGGTTCGGTTCGCATCAGCACGGACGGTTTGACATTCTTCTATACGCCGGCGGCCAACTTCAACGGTACCGAAACCGTTTCGTACACGATTCGTGATACCGGTGGCGGTGTTTCCACCGGGGCAATCACGTTCAACGTTGCGGCGATCAATGATGCCCCGCCGGTCTTGAACGATACGATTCAAGTTAGCAGAGGTGCCAGCGCGGCGGTGGTGTTAACAATTGCCAATTTGCCCGCAAACGTGGACTCCGGGGAAACCCTGACGTTCGCGTTGTCGACGGCACAGCAGACGACGTCACAGGGCGGGACTGCGGCACTGGTCAACGGCAGTCTGGCATACACGCCCCCAAGCTCCACGTTCACCGGCACCGACACGTTGACCTATTCCGTGTCCGACGGATCGGGGACGAACAGCACAGGCACGTTGACCATCGAAGTGTTGGACTTGACGGAGCGAACCATCTCGGTCTCGTTCAGCGGGAATCAGGGACTTCGAATCGCATCGGCCGTCCGCTTGGTTGGCACCAACGCACTGGGATCTTCGGTCAATCAAACGCCGACCGCTGATGGAACGATGTTATTGTTCCAAAACGTGTTGCCCGGAGACTACGTTGTCGAGATTCCAGCGTTGCCGTTCTATACCGGTGGCGACCAGGCCCAGCAGTATGCGATCACCAGTGCACCGGAGGACGGTGACGCCGTGATCGAAGCGAAAATGGGGCGGATCAAACCACAGTACCTGTCGATCCAAGATTGGTTCGGCTCGGCGGCCAAACAATCCGCCCTCGTCGTTGTCGCACCCGGCGGCGCGGCGTTGTTAACCGAAGCGTCGACTGATTCTGCCGCGTCGATTACCAACCCGGTGATTTCGCTGAACGATGCTGGAACCGAGTTGTCGATTACCGGCGAAAACGATGACGATCCGACGGATACGATCGACCCGGAAACGTTGGATGCTGCCGTTCTGACCACTCGAACGGATGTTGTCAGTCACCGCGGACAGATCGGTGACTTGCGACTGCTCCGCGTCAATGTTGATGAAGCGGTCGTGACCTACAACCGAACGCCAGCCAGCAGCACCAGTGCCGCGTCGACTCAATTAGCCAGCGGCAGCGGCGAGGGTGAGCAAGCCGATAGCGGAGTTACCAGCCAGGTTGTCCAGTCCGGTGCTGCCTCGGGTGGGTTGTTGGCAGCGGGATCTGGGGAAGGCGAAGCGATTGCCGAATCGACCTCCGTTAACCAAGTGGCCGCCCCGCTGCTTTCTGCCGCGATGGTTTCCGACACCATGAACCAAACGGATTCGTCGTTGATGGAAGATGAACTGGGAATCGCATCGGTCGATGATTCGGTTCAGTCGACGTTGTCGCGACCGATCAGTTCGTCTACCGACTCAGCCCCCTCGGATACGGGTCAGACGAACTCTATTGCGGCGGTGGACAGCGATTCTGCGGTCGTTGAAGAAGTGGCCCAGGGGCAAGCTTCAAGCGTGGAATCGTCCAGTTTAAGTCCCTCCAGCGTCGACCGATTCTTCCGCCGAAGGCTGTAAATCGCGGTTTTTTTGGAGATTCTGGCGGGAAAAAACCTCGATGATTTTGACGCTTTTCAGACCGTTCTGGAAAGCGTTTTTTCGCGTCGGAGGACGGTTGATTTGGCCGTCGAGGCCATGAAAACACTCGAAAATACGGTGTTTTAAGCGTTTTTCCCCTGAATCTCCCCGCCGGCCTGGCAGAGCGAGCTACGGTTAGGTCGACCAAGAATCGCCGGAAACCCCGCAAATTACAGGGTTTTTTGACCGATGCCGGGTTGCAACAACCTCCGGCGAAACATAACACTTGGCCGTCACAAACGCATGGGATCCTCATCCCCTCACCAATCCTTCCTGCATATTCAATCAGAAAAGGTTCTCGCAAATGGCTAAAGCTCCGCCGAAGGCACCTACCAAGACTCAGATCATCGCAAGTATCGCTGAGTCAACCGAATTGTCGAAAAAGGACGTCGCAGCTGTCTTTGATGCTCTGACCGACGAAATCGCACGCGAAATGGGTCGCACAGGCTCGGGTCAATTCACCGTCCCTGGTCTGTGCAAGATCCAACGAAAGGACGTTGAAGCAAAACCGAAGCGAAAGGGACGTAATCCCTCCGACGGAAGTGAAATCTGGCTGAAGCCAAAACCGGCCAGCAAGAAAGTAGTCATTCGCCCGCTTAAGGGTCTGAAGGAAATGATCTGATCGCGTTCCCGATCCTATCAATCAAAACTAAACGGCACACAGCGTCATTGTTGTGTGCCGTTTTTTGTTTGTATCGGGTCCCTTGCAGACGCTTTTCGACGCGACACAGTCGCGAAACGCATTGCCTTTTCACAACCCGAACGCGTGAGTTTTGAAGTTGCGCCTTTGCG
>JAGQPO010000937.1 GCA_020426665.1 Planctomycetales bacterium | reverse complement strand
GTTACATCAATCGATGGAACCTGCAAAAACGCGACCCGAAACTGAAACTCAGTCCGCCGAAAGAACCGATCATCTTCTATGTCGAACACACCGCGCCGTTTCGGTACCGTCGATTCATCAAAGCCGGCGTCGACTATTGGAACAAAGCCTTCCAAAAAGTTGGCATCGTCGACGCGATCGAAATCCGTTACCAGGACGCCGAAAGCCATGCCCACATGGAAAAAGATCCCGAAGACGTTCGATACAACTTTATTCGCTGGTTAAACAACAATGTCGGCACCGCAATCGGTCCCAGTCGCGTCCACCCGATGACCGGCGAGATCCTGGACGCCGACATCATTCTGACCGACGGATGGATCCGCCACTTCAATTTCAACTACGACGACCTGATGCCGCAATTGGCGATGGAAGGCGCTAATCCGGAGATGCTCGCGTGGCTCAGCGATCACCCTTCATGGGACCCCAGAGTTCGACTGACTTCCCCGTCTAACGTCAATCATGTCCGCGAGGAAATCGCCCGCGACGCTCGGAAACCCTACGCCGGGTTCTCGATGGCATCCGCCGATTCTGCACTCCTGGGCGACGACGAATTCGACGGACTGATCGGCCACATCAGCCAAAAAAATGGCATGTGCATGGCTGCCAATGCTCGCAGCCTTGATCTGGCCGTCGCCCGAATGGATTGGGCGTTGGCAATGATGGAAGACAAAACCGAAGCCGTCAAAGAAGAAAACAAGGACGACAAGGACAAAGTCAAAGACGAAAAGGAAGGCGACAAGGACGACGACGGTGATGATGACGACAAGGACGGCGATAAAGACGACGACAAGGACGGTGACAAAGACGACAAAGATGGAGACAAAGACGACGCTGCCGACAAAGCGGAAAACGAGAAAAAGGAAAAGCAGGACGATGCCGACATGCTGGACGGGATGCCGGACTGGTTCGTCGGTCCGCTGCTAGCAGATCTCGTCGCACACGAAGTCGGTCACACCCTCGGTTTGCGGCACAACTTCAAAGGCTCCGCCCTCCACTCGTTGGATAAAATCAACAGCGAAGAACTGAAAGGAAAGCAAACCTTCACCGCTTCGGTGATGGATTACACGCCGATCAACTTCCGCTGCGAAAGCGGCGATGTCCAAGGTGACTATGCCATGATCGACATCGGCCCCTACGACTATTGGGCCATCGAATATGGATACACCTTCGATTCCAAGGCTCTGCCGGACATCTTGAAACGATGTGTCGAACCGGAATTGCAATACGCGACCGACGAAGACACCAGCGGTCCCGACCCACTGGCCCGTCGTTACGACTTTTCGTCCGATCCCCTGGACTACGCCAAAGAGCAAATGCGATTGGTAAAAATCTATCGGGCTCGAATCTTGGAAAAATTCGTCAAAGACGGAGATACCTGGGCCAAAGCACGTCGCGGTTACGAACTGACTCTGTCCATCCAAACTCGCGCCGCCAGCATGATGGCGAACTGGGTCGGTGGAGCCTTTGTCAACCGAGACAAGAAGGGCGACCCGCAAAACAGGCCGCCGGTTGAAGTGGTTCCTGCAAAACAACAACGCGATGCGATGCAATTCGTGATCGACCAGACGTTCAACGACGAAGCGTTCGGTTTGACACCCGAACTGCTCGCACGCATGACCAGCGAACAATGGCTCGATGGCGGAACGCACTTCGGCACCTCAGGTGAAGCGACGTGGCCGGTGCATGACCGCGTCCTCGGCCTGCAAGCCTCGGCGCTGAGCTGGCTGATGAGCCCCACAACGCTCCGCCGCGTCTATGACAACGAACTCCGCTTGCCCGCCGACGAAGACGCGCTCACGTTACCGGAATTGCTGAACACCATCAGCACAGCCGCGTGGACCGAACTGGAGTCCGAGTGCCCCGAGAATCGCAGCAATCGCAAACCGATGATCAGCTCGCTGCGCCGCAACTTGCAACAAGAGCACGCACAACGGTTGATCGATTTGATCCTGGAGAAAAACGACCGTGCAGCCGCGTACAAGCCGATCAGCGATCTGGCGCGAATGCAATTGGTCGATCTGTTGAAAAAGATTGATACCCGGATCAAAAAATGCGAAAAGAAGATGGACGCCTACTCACGTGCCCACCTTCACGAAGTTTCGATGCAAATCACCCAGGCTCTGAAAGCAGGCTACACCTACAACGCAGCCGCACCGCCATCCATGGGGTCGTTCATCATCCTTGGCGAAACCGTCGAAGAATAAGCCGTAGCGATCAATCCAATCGCAACAAAAACCCTCCGCGCACCCGAGGCGTGGAGGGTCTTTTTTTAAACTCGCTGATCGCTCCGCGATCAAAACGATTTGATCG
>JAGQPO010000936.1 GCA_020426665.1 Planctomycetales bacterium | reverse complement strand
TGTAGAGCAAGCTGATCGGTGATGCTTTATCGCAAGGCTTTTAATGCGTCGGTTGCAGTGCCAGGCAACCATTCGTCTTGCAGCATCCAGCTGAGCCAGTTGCTGACGCAATTGAGCGTTCGACGCTGCATCGTTGGGTTCCAGCGATATCCGGCGCGGTCGGTCTTGTTGCCAAGGTGCGTTCGGAAGTCGGCGAGTGTCACGGCGTCGATTTGGTCGCTGCCAGTCACCGAGTGACCGGCGGCCCAGTGGATGAAGATCATGATCTGTTCACTGCGGTGACGGAGTGTCGTTCGCTTGTGGCCTTTGCGACGCAGCAGTTGCAGATACATGCCAAGCAAGATTTCCAAATCGAGCTGGTCGCTAACGCTGCTGTGATGGACGGGAGATTCGGCTAACATTATTGGGTTCCTTTTTAGCGAGAGGACAGAGCGTCGGGAGCGCGCACCGGTAGCGGTGACGCGTTTCTGGCGTTTTTTCAAAACAGGGACGGACGGAAAGAGACGGAAGGCTGGGGCGAGTCACCTCAGCGAGGTGCACCTACACCCATGGCGAACGAATGTGGGGGTCTCGCGAGTTTTGAAGTGTTTCCGGACGGTTTGAGATATGTCCGGTGATTCGCGAGATGAATCGAGATTTTGCCGATCGGATGAATATTGGAAGGCTGCCGGAAGCAGGCCGACAGGTTCTGGTCTTGGCCCGGAAGGTTGATCGGCAACCCCGGAAGGTTTGGGTTGTAGCTGTTTGTTGCCGCGCCGACTGAAAAACAGTTTCTCCGATGCGCTTACAACTATGGCTAATCGTTGGGGGGCCTTGCGAGGTTTCGGCGTTTTTCGAACGGTTTTCGATTGAGCCGGTGATTTGCCGAACGGATCGAGATGGGTCCGCGCACAAGCGGTGCACATCGGGCGCACAAGCGGGGCTCCAGGTTTCGGTTTGACCGCTCAAGGTTGGCCGCAAGGGGCTCCAGGTTTTGGTTATAGGTGCATGTCTTGGTGCCGCCGTGGAGGTCGAGATCTTTGATGCTGGTCCGGTGGGTCTGCGCACTTCAAGGCTGGCGCGTTGTTCGGAGATGGCTTTCATGGGAGCGGCCTTGACGTCGGCAAAGAACTGTGGCGGAGCAAGACCTTGATGACGCGTCAGACCCACCTACTTGTCAACGGAATAATCTGCAAGCCGCCGCAAAAGTAAGAAAGAGTTTTGGCTTGGCTGGGAAGCTGTGACGGTTAGCGATGCCGTACTTGTTTGGTGTGGTCTGCTCGTGAGACTCGTTCGGGTTGTCGAGTCCGTCGTGCTTCGATGGCGTTTTTGGCACCGCCTCTCTCGGACGACCGATGGAAGGTCACGGGTGACAGCGGTCATCCGGTTCGGCGAAGCCAAAAACTTCGTTGGGGTGCCAGGGAAGTGGTTCAACCGTCGCGTTTCATTCGATCGCATCGGCCATCGGACGTCCTGGCTTTGGCGTCATCAGGGGACTGGCGAGGGTTTATGCGCCCCTTGGTGGCCGGACTTCGTTACGCGGAAAGTCTTCGTTCGTCCCTCACGACGACCATCCGCTTCACTGCGCCGCCACCTTGCCAGGTTCACGGGACTGCATCGCTCCCAGCTTACGTCGCTGTCGCTCGACGCGGTCGCTTACGCCCATCACTGAAAGGAGCTCCGCCATCCTGGCTCCGCCTGTCTTGATCGGCATCGTGCCTCGGCGTCGGCGGCGGTCGCTGCGCTGTTGGTTTGGGTGTTCGAGTCTTTCTGACTTGCTAACGGCTAATCGCTAACAGCTAACGGCCTTGTGGCGCAGCAGCTGCGCTCCTGCGCTACCCTCATCCTTCGGTCGCTGTCGCCAGCCTCCGTCAACCGTCGGCTCCGCATCGGTCGTTCCTCTCTCGCTCCGGTCGGCGCGAAACGACCCGCTCGTCAATCGGGACTACAAACTTGTTTGTTTCTTCTGGCTAAACGCTAAAAGCTATTGGCTAACCGCTGCCTCGCTTCCTGTCGTTTCGCTTCGACGGACATCCTGTCACCGACGGGTTTCAAAACGCGACATCCATGATCGCTTTTGCGCTGCGCTCTTTTCCATACCCGAGTCCAACGCCTGTCAGCCAAGTGGACCGTGGCCAACACTGGCGGCGTCCAGCCGAAGAGATCGTGGGCATCGTGCCCACGAAGAGAAGCGAAGCAAGCTGGCCATCCATTGCGGCGGAAGTTGACACGGTTGTGTGGTTGCATCTATCGTCCGCCGCCTTTTTCAATATGCGAAGCGCGTTAGCGAATTACCTAATCTACTTTTTCGGTACCTGACACCTTTTTCTCGGAATCTGACGCATTTTCCCGAGTAATCTCGATCACATGAGAAAAAGAGCCGGGATGATCGGTTCGAATCTCCAGCGTGCCCTCGCTACCGCGCTGGAGCTTTCCCGAAACCTTGAAACGCTCGTCCGCTTCAACTCGAAAATGGCCAGCACTTTTTAGCACAACGAGATTTGATGAACTCGAAAAATCGACGCGTAACGGCTGGTTAAGATCATTTTCTATATAGAAGACAAACTCGCCGTCTTCCTGAACGTGAAAGGGGGGTTTTGAATCCAAGTCGGCTAAATTGAAGGTCGGAATTCCAATTTCAGTTTTCGAGCACCCCAGCCCAAGCGTACTGGTACTCGCCAGGAACCAAGTCAGTATCAGTCCCGTGGAATTTCTCATAGTGAAAGGATGTGCTCGATTCTAGTAGTCTGCCACTGCGATTGATCGCTTTCGTCCGGAGACTCACCACATTCGCACGCATACTCTAACTTCGTTTTGATCTTCATTTGAATTATCTCGGGGCAGTCGCCCATACCCCAGTATTGACACTGGCGTCTACCATCGTACGGACCAGGATTACGTGGAAGACCAGTGTTGTGCCGTCTTAGGCATTTCTTGATGATTGGGTTGTTCCCGTCGTAATTGCCTTGGTCATCAAAGTCATCAGGGCCAACCGAAAACTCGCCGGTTTTTGTTACAAACGTCAACTTATCACCCTTCCCGACCGATCGGTTGATGTCCGAAACACAATTTCCATCTCCACGATGACCCACGCAAAACCTAGCGCCATTCTTGATTTTGACATCATTCTGCGGCAATGGAAATTCGTCGATAAGTACATTTTCGCCAACATCCATCGTCATTTGGAATGCACACCGATCTTTTGGCGCTTTACAGGTCAGGCACTCGCCCGGACCATCACAGTACGCAGACCAAACTTCTTCTACATGTTTAGCCTCCCCCAAGGGATCGGTTGCGACTAGTCCGATGTAGATTCGATTCAACGAAGCTCCATCAACGTACCCAATCGGATCACGTGCCAAAAAGCGTCCGCACACCGGATCGTACATCCGCGCACGGAAGTGATATATACCAAGCCCTTCGCCCCACTCCCGTCCCGTGTAGCTATACCTATTGCCTTCCGCCGTCGCACTACGACTACTCCCATTCCCATCAAAGATCGACAGAGCCCCATACGCATCATAAGCGTACCTTTCCTTGATCGTCCCACTCGAATCTGTCAGCGCAGTGATGCTGTATTGTTGGCCGCTAACGTAGC
>JAGQPO010000935.1 GCA_020426665.1 Planctomycetales bacterium | reverse complement strand
AAAACTCAATATCAGGAAAAGTTTATCTTCGAGGCGAAGGTCACAGGATCGTTGGAACACCCCGGAATCGTTCCGGTGTACGGGTTCGGCCGCTACGAAGATAACCAACCTTACTATGCCATGCGGTTTATCCGCGGCCGCAGCTTGAATCATCTGATTCGCGAGTTCCACCGACGTCATCCGTCGAGCTCACGGGCGAAGTATTTTGAGCGTGAATTCCGTGCATTATTGCGTCGATTTATTGAAACCTGTAACGCGATTCACTACGCGCATGAGCAAGGTGTATTGCACCGCGACATCAAACCATCCAACGTGATGGTTGGTGACTACGGTGAGACGCTGGTGGTTGATTGGGGATTGGCCAAGCGGGTCGACATGAAGGGATCGTCATACGGTCAGACGAAACCGTTGGAGAGCGTCAAAGAGGGGAGCTCTTCGAGGACCTATACAGGTGCGGTCGTCGGAACACCGATGTACATGAGTCCGGAGCAGGCGAGAGGATGCGTCGAGGAATTGGATGGACGGACGGACGTCTATAGCTTGGGTGCCATGTTGTTTAACATTGTGACGGGGGGGAATCCGATCGAGGGATCATCTACCGTCGACATCATTACCAACCTGCGTCAAGGCAAGGTGCGTCATGTCCGCGATGTCGTTCCTATCGCCCCGCCACCTCTCGCGTCGATTTGTCGAAAGGCGATGGCTGCCGAAGTGACGGATCGTTACGAATCGGCCGTAGCGTTGGCCGACGATGTCGACCGCTGGGTCGATGATGAACTCGTTTCGGCCCACAGAGGACACGAAGCAATTGTCGAGCGTGTCGGTCGTTTGATAAGACGCTACCGGACGTGGACGATTTCCGGCGCGGCATCGATGCTGGGGATCACGACGGTTGCCATCGTCGCTGCGTTTTTAATCAACCACGCGAGACAAGCTGAACACACTGCTAAGCTCCAGACTCAAGTGTTCAAGGAAGAAGCTGTCGAACGATATCGCCATTCTCGAAATGCGATCGACACTTGGCTCATACAAAGCAGTGACGCGTTGGAGTACTATCCGGGAACACAGGCTGTGCGTATGGAATTGTTACGCCTAGCCGTCGAGGACTACGAGCGGCTGGCGTTGGGGGCGAGCCGTGACCCGCAACTGGAACTCGAACGCGGACGCGCGTTGGTCAAAGTCGGTGATCTGACGCGGTTGCAACAGGACTACGATACGGCCCGAAAACATTACAACGCGGCCATCAAGATCTTTGATGTCGAAACGTCGAACGAAGCACTTATTAACCAGTTTCGAGCCGAGAAAGCAGGAGTGCATGTTCAATTGGGGATCGGGTTTGCCGATCAAATGCAATTGTCCGAAGCCGAACAAGAGTTTCAATTTGCAATCACGCAACTGTCGGCGCTCGTCGGGCAGACTCGGGACTCGCTGCCGCGACGCTATCTGGCTGCCGCCCACATCAATGCCGGGAAAATGTTCATCGGAATGGACGACAGGCGTGCCATTGATCATCTGACAAAAGGGATCACTCAATATGAATCTCTGGGAGCCGAATCAAATGACAGAGCTCAACTCGGTTTGGCTTCCGCGCAAGATCTTCTCGGACAAGTTTTTCGCGATCGTGGTGATCACGACAAGGCGATGGACTGTTTTGAAAAATGTACTCAAGTGGTACAACAATTGGTGATCGATCAACCGGACCATCCCGAATACTTGCACGCGTTGGCGTCCGTTTACGTTTCCATGGCAGCCAGTTATCGGACCCGTGGTTTGGATCAACCAATGTTCGAGGCACTTGAGAACGCCGTCGATAACTTTCGCGCGTTGACGATCGCGTTACCCGGGCTGCCACGCTATTCCGAAAATCTTGCCGTCGCTCTGGTCGATCTGTCTCTCGCGCAACATGAGTCCGCGCTCAATCTCCAGGCCGAGAAGAGTTCCAGCGAAGCATTGAAACTGCTTGATGGATTGGTGCAAACGTATGGTCAATCAACGAGAATTCTGGAGGCACTGGCCAGCGGTCTCGATGCCCGTGGCCAAGTGTTTTTAGATTCGAAAGTGGATCCTGGTCAAGACTTGAGAGACGCCGAAGATATCCTTTTGCGATTGACCGATTCGGCGTCATCCGATGATGAAGTGATCCGGTTGTTCGAACGATTGGCGATCATCCAAAGTCACTTGGCGCAGGCATATCAACGCCAGAACCAGATTGATTTGTCGAGACAGAAATTTGAAGAGGCGATCACACGACTCGAGTCGATGATCAAGATCCAAGGTCCCATTGCACGCTTCTACAGTGCTCTGGCCCACGTGCACTTTCGTTATGCATTAATGCTCGAGGAACAAGACGATGGACAAGCTCGCGCGCATTTCGAAATGGCACGCGATGCCTGGTTGGCGATCCAAGATCGCACCGCCGACGTTGCCGCCAACCTGGGCTGGTTGCTCGCAACCTGTCCCGAAACGTCTGTTCGGGATGTTGATGCCGCACTTGTCCATGCCCGGGAAGCCGTAAAGCTTGCGCCGGACAATGTGAGATTTCTGACGATGCTCGCATTGGTTCATGCGTTGACCGGGCAATCCGATGAGGCGTTAATTCATTTGGAACGTTCGAAATCCATTCGTGGACATTGGGTCGATCGCGATTTTTACGTGCTCGCTCTGGCTCAACATCTGGCAGACCAAGCTGGGCAGTCGCAGCAATCGCTTTTACACGGCGATCAGTGGAGAAGTGAGAACGAACCGTGGAATGCGGATGTCCGACGATTGCACGAGATGGTTCTCGATCGACTGGGCGGCCCGGGAAAATAGGGGGTTTGTAGCGATCGGTGATAGCGATTGGCGCGAAATGAACAAAGTGACCGATTAGATAAAAAAGTCGGGCGTCCCGGACCATAAATCGCATGACGATCAAAAAATCACTGTGATATCGAGCCATTTCCACTTGCCGTCCAGAATGCTCTTAGCGATCTCGCTGGTATCGATCTTTGGCATCGGGACACGCTCGCGGGCGCAAGAGGATTGTGGTTTTCCCGAGTTGCTGAGACAAGAATCGGCGGAGTCGTTGACCGGCGACGATCCCGTTCGGCTGGCCGTCATCGATCACGATGATGAATCGGAGTTCAATCACTTTCTGGAGCAGACTTCGCCGCTTCGGCAGGCGTCAATGTTGCAGCCGACTCCGTTCGTTCAACCCCGCGTCTCCGTTGAGGAGACGGGCTCACGGACGGCCCCCGCGGCGAGTTTGACCGATCAACTCTTTTCGAACAAAACGATCGACCGAAGTGTCCTTCGTCGCACGAAATTAGCCGTTCGTAGTTTCGGCACGGACCAGATCAGCGGCCAAGAAGCTGCGCCGCTGGTGTCAGCGGACCTGGGCAATTTGCTTCGCAAATCTCAAGGCTCTCTGGCGGTGCAAACGCAACGGCGAACCCCGATCGTAAGTGAACCTCGGGTTCGCAGCTCACGCGTCGGAGCCTTAGCTGCGTCAGGCTCGTATTGGGTGCCGGCGCGAGAGGATTTGGATACGGTACTTAGCAAAATTGATTCCAGGCTGGTCAACGATGTGATCATTATTCCCGGACCCTTCAGCAGTCTGTACGGTCCTGGATTCCAATTCATGGACTTTGAATTGCTGCAGTCGCCACGCTTTGCCGACGGCAATCATATCCACGGGCGGTCAGGATTTGATTTCCAGAGCAATGGCAGCCAAGTGCTCGGCCAGCAAAGTCTGTGGGCCGGCGGCAGCGACTGGGGTGTGCGAGGAAATTACTCCCATCGTAAAGGAAGCGATTACCGTGACGGGGACGGAACCACGGTCCCGTCAAGTTATGAGTCGCGTGAGTTCACCTTTGCACTCGGACGAGACTTGGGGGACGGCCGATCCATCGAATTTTCGCTGCTTCGGCTTGACCAGACCGGCGTCGAATTCCCCGGTTATGTTTTTGACATCGACTACTTGGTCACCGACGGATACGAAGTTGCATACATCGATGCGAATCCAAGCATCGCCGATCGGGTGGAAACTGAATTGTGGTACAACCGCACTCGGTTCCAAGGCGATGCGCAGAATCCCGTCAAACGACCGCAGTTCCCGTTCCTGGAACGTCTCGATTATGTCGGATTCACCGACGTCGATTCGACATCAACCGGGTATCGACGTGCTAGGACATGGGGAACTCCCGATTCGGAAGTCACCTGGACGATGGGACACGACCTTCGTTTCATCAAGCAGGAACTAAACGAAATTTCGAATGGGACCTCTCTGGGCTTGCCGATTTCTTTCAGTGATCGAAACTCTCCCATACCGGATTCCTTCAACGTGAACCCCGGCATTTTCGCTGAATACACCGAAAGGTTCTTGGGAGATTGCACCTTTCGCACCGGAGCACGTCTGGACTATGTGCAAACCGATATCACCGCCGATGCCGAAGACCTTCGACAAGTTGGACTCGATTTTTTCCCCGCATCGTACCAGGAAATTGTCGGCACAGATGTTTCCCAAACCGACCGCATGATGTGGAGTCTGTACGGGACGCTGACACGGGAACATTCTGAGTCACTGGTGAGTTCCTGTTCCATCGGATTCGGGCAACGGGCACCGACGTTGACAGAACTCTACGCCGCAGAACCTCTGTTAATGGTGGTGCAAAATGGACTGAACAACGTCACTGGTGACCCCACGCTCAAGCAAGAAAAGATGCTGCAAGCGGATTTGAGTGTCGATTTCGAAGGCGACTATCTGCGCGGCGGCGTTCGAGGATTTCACGGATGGGCGTTTGACTACATCACATTCGAAAATACAAACGTCATTACGGGGCCGCCTAACGGTGATGTTCAGCAGGTGAGTTTGCGGTATGTCAACACAGACCTTGCCACGCTAGCGGGATTCGAAACCTTTACTGAGTTACTGCCCAAGGAACGACTGAGTCCGTTTCTGACCACGCGATACGTCGAAGGCCGTGATCGAACACGTAACGGTTCGTTTGCGACAAGCAACGGCCGGAAAGGGCTGGCGTCGCGTAAGGTCGCTGGCTTACCGCGAGGTTTTTACAGTCTCGTCAGTGGCAATGATTCTGAACCGCTGCCGGGGATCTCGCCATTGGAGGCACGTCTCGGTTTTCGGTTGCGAAATGCTGCCGTCGACCCAAACTGGAACATCGAATTCGCGGCTCGAATCGTCGACAACCAGGATCGTGTCGCGACCAGTTTGCTCGAATCTGTGACGCCCGGTTTTACCGTCTACGACGTTCGCGGAACGTACACTCCAGTAGCTAAAGACAACTTGTTGCTCGTCTTCGGAGTTGAGAATGTGACCGACAAAACGTACCGCGAACATCTCGATTTTCGATCGCAAAACGGTGTCTCCGTGTTTCAGCCCGGCGTCAATTTCTACTTCGGCGCTGACTTGACTTTCTGAGTGGACCTACTCAATCGTTCGGTCGCGGATCGAGACTCGCCAGTTCATGAAACGCGGACGGTCTCCGACCAGACAACCGACCAGATCGCGCCAACTACCCCGGGCCTCCCGTCGCTGGTCCAAACAAAAGTGGCGCCATGTGTGACTCGCACTCGGACTGGGTTGGTGAAGGTCTGAATCGGCGAGGGAACCAGTTTCAGTTCTTCCTCCTCCTCACCCCGACGAAAGATCTGGTATTGAGCCGCCTCTCCGGAGTAAACACGCATCCAGCGATCCCGTTGTTCGCCCGTCGGAGCCGCTGTTTCCTGGCCTTTGACGGTCCCCGCGGTGAGCAACAGCGCAACCACTATGAAGGCTTGAGTTCTACCGTGCATGATCGCATATCGCCTCGGATTGACACGAATAAATCGCCCAGCAGGAACGAGCGAAGAGCCTTTTATAGACCGCACGTCTTTTCCATGCAAGGGTTTCACCGCTTCGAGGGGGCGGGCAATGAAGCTTGGTGCATTTGCTGGTCGAGTGTCGTTGATCGCTCCGCGATCTGACGCGTTGATCGCGAATCGATCAACGAATATGAATATGGTTCAACCCCAAAATCCGGGCGATGTCTTGATCGCATCGATGTAGCGTCAAAGAGCGACCTGTTGAAAAAACGGGTCCGTTTCAATAAACCCTACGGTTACCTTGTCGCCCGGTTTCACCGTCAATAATTCCCATCCAACCATCACTTCATCCCATCGTTGAAGGTTCGCGCCGGTATCGGACGCCATGCGAACTAGCCCGTTGAATAGCCGACCATCTTCACCGAATAATCCGTGCATTCGCCAGGGAATGACATAACGAATCAGCACTCCATGATAAAACCGCTGGATCACGTAAACGGGCACACTTGATGCAAGGGATTCGTGCATCGCTTCGCTTTGATTGCTTTCGAAGACTTCCATCATCTCCAGGACAAGAATATCGTCAGACTTATTGAACAGATCCATCAACTGCTTTGCCCGGTCACGGTCGGCTAGGGAGCCTCGGATCGCGGTTCGCCCGGCACGTTTTCCTTCATTGGCCTTACTGATCAGAACTTCGTGAAAAAGCTCCTGTTTGTTGTCTGGTGTAAGACGTCTCTGTGATTCAAACGTCGCGATCAGGTCACCCGGCATGATGCGGACCAACGAGGTCCTGGGATAGGCGAGCAGCAGACGGGGAAAGACCGTGATCTCCCGGCCTCGAAAAACGGCGATCGCGTCTGGTGTCGATTCTTTACCAAAAATGAAGATGTTTCGCGATTGTTCATCGAAGTCTTGGGCAGTGTCGTCTCCCGCTGAACGACGCGATAACTTAACGATAGTTTGCCCGACCAACGCGTCACTCGCCCTTGATGCCAGTGTACCAACGAGGTTTTGTCGTTGGGGGTGGATTTTGACGCGACTGAGTCCAAGGGGATATGACCGCAACAAGACGCTCGCCTCATCAACGGATTGAATCTCCGCTTGGCGTTTGCATTGAAGCAAAGCTTGAAACAAATCTCCCGCGTTTGCGATACTGGGAAAGCAAACCGCAAGGATTGGTGTGAAAGTCAGTGCGACGGCGAATCGTCTCATCAGAGGCTGCCTTGCCCTAGCGTCTTGACCAGGTTCCGGTTAATCGGTCTTGTGGGATGATGTTGTCCAGTCCAAGAGCCTTGATCACGTGGCTCATGTTGCAACCGAGCCCGGTTGTTCCGTCATGTAATGCGGCAAATAGAACACCGATCGCGATGAATACATCCTTCGGCTGCCCGTCGATGGTCGCCTTTGCTTCGACCGCCAACAATGAACCACTGTCGCCCGGCGAGGCAAAGTTACCGTTGGAGTTCGTCAGGTGGACCGTGAAGTTGTTGCGATAACGCAGGCGATTGATGTAGATGGCTTGGTTGTTCAGGATATCGATGCGACCTTCCATCAGAATGCCGGATCCATTCCCGAATTTCCACAGCGGCAACCGCGTGTCAATTGCGTTGGCGCGGCGGGTGGCAAACAAAATCGGAATGGCAGTGGTCGCCGATGGAGTCGCATTGATCGGATGCGAGATCCCTCGCGCCCACGTCCCAGGCGGAGGTTCCTTGAGCGCCGGTTCGCCTGGCGATGCACGAAGATCCAGCGACGCACAGTCGACCGACTCGGTGACGTTGGAAAACGTTTGATTGCGATTGGCCGGCAAGATCGAAAGCAGCGTTCGGCCGATTTCTCGATTCCCACCGGCATCATCGATTTGCTGAGTTTGCGGTTGTTTTTTGACGACGTGCTGACACGTCACGCCAATCAGTTGCCGGACCTGATCCTGGATCATGGTGACCAAACCGAGTGTCCCGAAGTCGTCCAAATCATTGGGCGGAGCAACCGGGATGCCTCCCACGATCTCCTCGGTGAATGGCAATGCTTCCTTGGGCGATTGATTGCCACTTAGAAAAAAACCTTTCGCCGTGATCAAGTCAAAGGTTCCTTCGACAACCTTGACGGGTATACCGTCGTAGTGTGTCGCGACGATCGGAATCTGGCGTCGTTTCAGCTCGTCGATCGGAAGCTTTCGTGCGACGTTTACGCCAATGACGACTTGCAACGGACTGACAGGATGCCCGAACTTGGTTCGGTATCGTGCCGAGACTCCGGTCACCTGACCGGATTCGATCAGCCCCAGACTTTCAAGCTGTGGAATTACCGTGTTTTCGATGGTAGCGCGTGCCCGATCAAACTGCGTCCCCAATTCGGCTTCACGTGCCGAGTATTCCTGGGCGACCTCGTCAGTTGTCAGAATGCGCTCAATCCGAAAGACTTGGCCGGGTACGAAATCACCTCCGCCGGCATGCGAGATGGCGACAACTGCCGATGCAGATTCTGTTTCTTCCCTTGGCGCCGATTTCGATGCTTCCGACTTCGTGGAAGACGGATCGGGTAGTTTGGATCGCACATTCAGCTGGTCTTGTAATTGTTTCAGCTGGTCCCAGTTTTTCTCCGCCGCAAGCATCGCCTGGCGATTCCACGACGACGGATCGTGCATGCGATAGTATCGCCCAGCATCGGCCAATATGGCTTTGAGTCGCTTTTGTGATGCCCTGGCCAGCTGTTTATAGGTGCTGATCCCCTGGGCATTGAGCAACGATTCCAACTTAGATCCGATTCCCTCGATACGCTTCAGATTGTCTCGTGTTTCTTTGTTGCGTTTGGAAGCTGTTTTTTTCGCCACGGCTCACTCTGGGGAAAGCGGTAGATCCACGGGCTGCTGAACCAGCCTAGTGGTCCGTCAACGTTTGATTTTAGGGTAGCGGAACTCGTCAAGAGTTTCGATTGATCTGGCAATTCCCGAAAGTCTTGATGACTTCCGCTACGCTGCCTGTGCGAAAATCAAGGTG
>JAGQPO010000934.1 GCA_020426665.1 Planctomycetales bacterium | reverse complement strand
GTTTGCCGGCCGCGTACTCGAGTCGGATTTGATTGCCGCTGGGAACCGTGATCGATTCCGGTGCCTGTTGGTCGAACCAGCGAAGCTGGTCGTATGTGAACAACGCTTTCAAATGATCCAGCCAAGGAGCCCGCGATAGTTCGGTAAACGAGGTACGCGTTCGACACAGTTCCTTGAGCACATTTTCAATCGCGGCGTCTGGTTCGACTGGCAAATGACCGCCGTCGGACTGATCGGACAAGAATCTCCAGCGACCGATAAAACTTTGCAGTGATTTGTCTTTATCAGGTAGGACCTGCGTCAGCTTGGTGATCGCGTTTTTGAACAGCAATTCGGCGGTCTGTTCGTTTGGCGCGCACTCGGCCGGCGATTCATTGACCAATAGATCCAAAAAGTAGCGGCGATCTCGGGCAACAACTGCTTTCAAGGTCGGATGAAAAAACAATTCCTGACGTATTCGCATGAGCTCTTTCGGTAGCCAATCGTCGTCCACCGCCGACGCGATTCGAACCAGCGATTCTTCGCCATCGCCATCGACACTGATGCAAAGGAACAACTCGCTTGTCCGTACACTGGAATCGCGATCCAGTTTGACACCCCGCTTGCCGACCATCAGCCCTGACGGAGATCCCGGCGCGCGTCGCTTCGCCAGGCGGTCGGGAAAGGCCGCCAACAACGATCGACTGAGCGCTTCGTCGCTGGACGATTCCGCAACACCACCACCATTGTCGGCCACGTCGTCAAGCGACCGACGAAGAGTCTTGGCGACCCGGTCAACATTTTTTGCGCCCGCCGGATGGATGCCGGCGTCGTGCGAACCGGAAAGGTGTCGTTGCAACCGTCGGATCCGATGGATTAGGTCACTTTCGGTTCCGCCCTGACCCGTTGCAGATGCTGCTGCGCCGGATCTGCCCGTCGATCGATCAAATGGATCTCTCTCGGACAGCAATGCCGCGGCCAGCGAGGCTTCGACGACGCAACCTTCGTCTTTTGCGACCAACATCAATCGTGACAAACGTGGATGCAGTGGCAATCGAATCATTGCCGCACCGATGTCGGTCACGTTCAAGGAATCGTCAACGGCGCCTAATTCGACCAGCAGATCCTGTGCGGCCTGGACGGCGTGGCGCGCCGGGGTCGTCACCCACGGAAACGCCCAGACGTCGCGTTCACCCCACGACGCGAGCGTCAAAATCGCAGACGAAAGATCGGCCCGACAAACCTCCGGCGGAGTGTGGTCGGGACGGCTTCGTTGAAGCGCGGTCGGCCACAAACGAAAGCAGACTCCCGGGGCCGTCCGACCGGCGCGACCGGCACGTTGATCCGCCGACGCTTTGGAGATCGATTGCAATCGCAAACTGGGGATCCCGACGGAGGCGTCGAATTGCAAGACACGTGCGAGTCCGCTGTCGATTACACAAGTCACACCCGGGATCGTCACGGAAGTTTCGGCAACGTTCGTCGCAAACACGATTTTTCGTTCTTCGCACGGTGCAATCACAGCGTCCTGTTCGGTCGGAGCAAGGTCACCGTAAAGTTTGCATACCTTGACGCCGGATTTGCTCGCTACGCCCTGTGCCAAATCCGCGGCCCGGTGAATCTCTCCTGCGCCCGGCAGAAACACCAGCACGTCTCCGTCGGTGGATCGCAATGCATCGGGAATGCGGTCGACCACTTGCCGTGCGATGGCATCACGCATCGATGTGGAGCGGCTAAGTGAATCATCGTATCGAATGTCGACGTCAAACGCCCGGCCACGACTTTCGACCGTTACGGCTTCGGGAATCAGCGTCTGGACCGGCGCCGTTTCCAACGTCGCACTCATCACGATCAGTCGAAGCTCGGGGCGGAAGGTCGTCCGAATACGTTGCAACATGCCCAACGCCAAATCCATTTCCAGCGAACGTTCGTGGAATTCGTCTAAGATCACACAACTGACATCATCCAAGACAGGATCGCTGGTCAAACGACGAAGTAATATCCCCGGTGTCATCGCGACGACCCGGGTGTCCGATGTAACCTTGCGATCGAATCGAACGTGACAACCGAATGTGGAACCGATCGACGACCCCGACAATTGGCTCAACCGATGCGCCGCGGCGCGGGCCGCGATGCGGCGCGGTTGCAACAATAAAACTTGGCCGATCGGTAAACAGTCGCTGTCAATCAGCGCCGGTGGAACACCCGTCGTTTTTCCTGCTCCAGGAGGCGCGCGCAAGATCACGGGGCGGTCGGCGCGAATCGCTTCGATGACCTGGGGCAGACAGTCGTGGACCGGCAATTTCGCGGGCATGTACTTCAACAACCTGGCTCAGAATGACGTTTTAGGTTTGCGCGTGATTCCGAATCAGACCCTGTTTCCGATCACCGACTAACGACGTTGCGATTCTCGCTGCTTCCGTATCATTTCTTCAAGTGGTGTTTCCGGACGCAGCGGGGATGCAGAGCGATCATCGTCGATCAGTGGTGCGACCGTACCTTGATTGCCGGCCTGTAACGCGATTCGAACGACGTCCAAGGTTCCACCGGTCACTTGATCGCCCGGCGGTAACTGGAATCGACCGATCCCGCGGCCTTGGAACTGTGTGTCTTCGATCACGTTCGGACTTTTGCCCGTGCGATCAATCGCCACGGATTGAAGACGCCACTCGTGCACCGCAATGTCATACCGCGGCGCCGGGTCAATCGGGGTCGAAATCTCGCGAGTGATTTGTGATCCGTCCTGGGCAAAGGTCAGGATCCGTTGAACCCGATCGGCGCCTGCATCACGCTCCACCAACAACGCAGCAGAACCGCCCGGCGGAATCGGCAACCTTTGCGAGCGATCGGGCTGAACACGGTCGGTCACCGTGACACGTATTTCGCGGCCCGACGTGTTCACCAACTGGACGGTGACCGGAGGCAACGGTTGGCGGGGCACGACGCGCGAATCCAAAACCATCGATTGCATCGGCGGCCGTCGATAAGGCATAGGACCAATGGGGTTGACCGGGCCGACTCCTAATGTCGTTCCGAAACTTTGATATCCGTAACCATAGCCGGGATATCCGTAGCTGGGATAACCGTACGGCGAAATAAAATACGGTGGCAGATACGCGTTGCCGTGTCCGTGATGGTGATTGCCGTGACCGGCAACCGGGCGGACACTGCGGCGTGAGACAACGTAACGGGGGAAGGCGTCGTCAAGGTCCGCGACCTGCATCACACCCGTGCCTGATCGAGGAAATCGCACGACACGGTTCAGCGATGGCAGCCAGTAGCCGATGAAGTTACCGTTGTAGGAATCAAACGAGCGGTCCCGGTCAAAAACGTATTGGTTGCCATTGGCGTCATTGACAACCATTTGCCCTGGACGCATGTAGACGTCCGCCGTGATCACCCCCGACGATTCCACCAAATGGTAGTCCTGTGCAGCAGACTGGGAGTGGTTGAAAGCGGTCAATACCGTGGTAGACAACAACAAAATGAATCGGCGCATGGCAAACCTCCATTGGGTCACTTTCATTGTAGCCGTTTGCCCAACGCGGTGAAGGAAACCGTTGACAATCAGTTGAAATCAGCCGACTCGCGCCAGCGTTCGGGCCTCCACGAGGCGCCAGCCCCAATCGTCGCCCGTACGCCATGCGGGAAACGTCCGACCACCAATCGACATCAGCCGACTCGCG
>JAGQPO010000933.1 GCA_020426665.1 Planctomycetales bacterium | reverse complement strand
GACCACGTGGCGGTCCGCCGAAACCTGGCCCACGCGGAGGTCCGCCGAAAACTGGTCCGCCCGGTGGTCCGCCGAAACCTGGGAATTGAAGCCTTTGTGCAGATACGGTGATTTGATCAAGGTCAACTACCTTGCCGTCGAGGGTCATCTGCAATTCAGCGTTTCCGGGCTCAGCGTCGTCACTTCCCGGTTTCTCGTTCCATTGGGTAATAAACGTCCCTTTGGCGTGTCCGACGGTCACCGTGTACATCGGTTTTCGCGGTTCGGTGGGAATGGTCGCAGGCCACTGATTCAATTCCCTCGTCAATTCTTGGCGGCGCGTTCTGATGAAACGTCTCAAGTTTTCGATTCTCTGGGGTGTATCGCGCTGACTGGCATGCAAATGGTGTTCGATCAATTGTTCCATTCGATCGATCTCCGCGACCAATGACTCTTCATTCCAAATCTGATCCATCAACTTAAGCATCGTTTCGCGATATCGTTCCGGCACTCCTTCGGACCTGTACAGCCGATTCGCCAAAATACTTTGAGCGTAAATTGCTGAGTTCGCCTGTTGAGAGAATTGGGCGAAGGGGCCTCCATCGCTGAGCGTGTAATCGGCGCCCCAGGGAATGAAATACCCCAATCCGTCAGCCGGGTTCACGTAATAGTAAAAGTTGTTCTGGTTGGAGTTGTATCCGTCCCAGAATCCAACCATTGCCTCGATCGCCCAAAATCGCATGAAGTGATCGAGATTGATGACTTTGCCAACTTCGTCGACATTCAGATCTCCGTCCGCGCCCAGCAAATCGATTAGTCGTCGGATATCACGTCGATCATTGTTGTCTTCGTTGGTTTTGACCTCTAATTTGTCCAAAGTTTTCGGGTGGAAGTCTGTCAACGTTCCCTCATACAGATTCCCAGTCTTGTCGCCAAAGCTGTTTTGCAAAAACGGCTTCTTGATACTTTCCACGTTTGTGTAGATGCCCAAGTAAACTCCATTAACGGTCAATCGGGCGAGACTGGAGCGAGGCGCGTGAAGGCCGGCATCGCGAAACAATTTGTACGTGATAAATTGGTTCAATTGAGACCGGTCTTGTTTATTGTTGTTTAGCGTCAATCGGCTGAGGCCGTCGATAGGATCTTGATCGACGTACTCGTCAAACTTCACCTTCAGAGACGGCCTGTCATTGTCGGCGGAACCAAACAGTCCTTTTTTTCGAATTCCAACCGACTTGATCTTCGTTCCGTTGATCCAGATGTCGGCTTTGAAATACGAATAGGGGTCTTCTTCGACGGGGCCACCGCCGAACACCGAGGCTGGATTGCGTGCTTGCACGCGAAGTTTATTCCAATCTTCGGCGGGCAATTCGATGCGAACTTCCACGAGCTTCTGGGGCGAAAACAATTGGTCTCCGTCAATTTTTTTCGCGTCGGCGTCGCAGGCCGCGAGAATGACGAAGGCGGCCAAGACGCTGGTAAGTTTGGTGTTCGATCCAAGCACGATAAGAGTCCACGGAAAATGGGATTCATCGATTGGCGGCAATTTCTTCCTGTTATCTTAACATCGTCGGGCGGTGTGTCACCGTGACGACATGGTGACGGATGCGTTTCTCGTCGATGGTGCGCCACAAGGCGTTCCTTAATGTTGGCGATCGGATTATTCCGGATCTGCCGAATCCGCTTTTCGATTGCGAATTGCGGACGGCGATCACCCCGCTGCACGCTCGATTGTGAGCTCTGAAGTTGCGATTTTATCGCAACCCGAATGCGTCAGCGAGGGAAAACCGGTGGTGACTGGTCCC
>JAGQPO010000932.1 GCA_020426665.1 Planctomycetales bacterium | reverse complement strand
CCTCAGATGTCTCCGGGCTATCGCTGGCTTGATGAATGCCAACCGTCGGCTTATGCCGACGGCAGATTCTGTATCGCCCTCCGGGCTGAAAATCGCAACTTCAAAATGCGTCAGCAAGGGACCAGTCACGACTGGCTTTCCGCGTCTTTAGTAAAGGGTCGATCGAGAGATGTACGGCGGACTGGAAGTCCGTCGTACCCCAGAATTAAGAATTGACGGAACCTAGCGAACGATTCGCCAACAGCGATGGATACGGCGGTTGCGGAAATCTTCCGGAACCGTCTGTTTGGAAATTTCGTGGCACTCGGAAACGTTTAATTCCGAGGGGTCAAATTTGAAACGCCGAAAGTTATTCGAAAACAGAATGACGCCGCCTTTTCGGACCAGCGGCAACAGTTCAACCAGCAGCGGAACGGCGTCGGTTTGCACGTTCCAATCACGCTCGGTTTTCTTACTGCGTGAATACGTCGGGGGATCAAAGACGACAACGTCGTAGCGCTCGCCGGCGGGATGCTGCCGGATGAATTGGGCGACATCCGAGGCGATAAACGAATGGCCGTCTTGTCGTTTTTCATCCAGAAAACCGTTGATCCGCAGATTCTCTTTTGCCCACGACAGGTAGGTGTTGGACAAGTCGACACTGGTTGTTTTTCGCGCCCCACCGGCTGCCGCATAAACAGTAAACGCGCCGGTGTAAGCGAACAGATTCAAGAACCATTTGCCTTCGACCAAGTCTCGGATCATCGACCGCGCGATGCGGTGATCCAGGAACAATCCGGTATCGACGTAGTCGTCCAGGTTAACCAAAAATTTCAGTCCACCTTCAGCGACGACGATTCGATTACCGGTTTGGTCGACCTTTTCATGTTGAGAAAAGTCTTTTTGTTGGCCGCGTCGCTTCAGATGCACGTTTTCCGGCGGAATCTCAAGCGTTTGGCCGGCGGTGCGTGCCATCAATTCCATCCAATTGGCGTGTTGCGCGGGATCACGCTCATGGGGTCGTTCATATTCGGTGATGTGCAAATGGTCCTCGTAGCGATCGACAACCAGCGGGATCTCGGGGATGTCGCGTTCGTACAGTCGAAAGCATGTAATGCCACGGCGGGTCGGCCAGCGTCTGAGGTGCTTGGCCCGTTTGGTCAGCCGGGTCGCAAACAGGTTGGCTTGCTGGAGCGATTTTTCGTCTAAATGCCCGAACGCGGCCGGGCCTTGGGCATGTGTGTACGGTTTGACCGCCGGTTGGGCTTTGACGTTATCCGGATTTTCACCAGCGGCAACGTCGTCGGATTCGCCGATCGGCTCGCATTGATCGCTGCGGTGCGTTCCGTCACTGGGCGGCGGATTGGTGACACGTTTTGGGCCATGGAATTGATAATACGTGCACTCGATTCGGCCGTTGTACAGCTTGCGTCGTCGGTCAGCGGCGCGGCCGACGGCTTGTTCAAAATTTGCATACGCGGTCAAAAAGTAATGTGACCACGTCGGCAATCCGCGAAGGACTTCGGGCAAAGATTGGTACAACGCATCCAGTTCCCAGTCTTCGCCGATGCGAAGTCCGTACGGCGGGTTTGTGATCAGACATCCGAAGCGACGTTTATTGGTCACTCGCAATGCGTCGCCGCTTTGAAAGTGAATATCGTTTTCGACGCCGGCTCGCGCGGCGTTGTCTCGCGCGGCACGTAATACATGTCCGTCGATATCGCTACCCATGATACGTTCATCGATCGAATCCAATTGGGCGGCGATCGCTTGGCTGCGCAAGTCCGCCATCAATTCCCCCGGAGTGTCCTTCCATGACAGAAAGGTGAAATCGCGATCGATTCCGGACGCAATGTTGCGACCGATACGAGCCGCTTCGATCGGGATCGTCCCGCTGCCGCAAAAGGGATCCAACAACGGGCGATCAGGCTTCCAGAAACTTAGCATCACCATTGCGGCAGCCAGTGTTTCCTTGAGGGGCGCTTGCGAGTGCTCAAGGCGATAACCACGCCGGTGCAAACTGCGCCCGGTGCTGTCGATGGTCAATGTCGCAACGTCTTTCAACAACGCGACATCGATCTTGTATTCGGCTCCGGTTTCGGGCAATTCACTTTCTTGGTGGTCCCGCATCATGGCGTCGACCACCGCCCGTTTGACCGCCCGTTGACACGCCGGAACACTGGACAATTGCGACTTGATCGAGCGGCCTGTGACGGGAAAACTGGCGTCCGATGGCATCAATCGGCCCCACTCAATCGCCCGCACGGACTCGAACAGGGCGTCGAAATCGGACGCCGGGAATTCGGCGACGCGAATCAGAATGCGATCGGCGCAGCGCAGATGTAGATTGGCTTTGGCGACGATTTCCAGGTCGCCGCGAAAGTGAACACGCCCCGACTGGCCGATCGAGGCCTGGATGCCCAATGAATCAAGTTCGCGGCGGACAATGGCTTCGAGACCGAAGGCGCAAGTAGCGATAAGATCGTGGGTCGATTGCACGGAATTGGTCGATAGTGTGTGTGGTTTGCCCGAGGATAGCAGACCTGTGGTGGTCCGATTAGATGCTGAATCTCCCGTTTCGTCGATCGGTTTTGGCGATCGAAATCGGAACCATCGCGGCGGAACCTGATTCCACTTTTTGACTCCGGGTACCAGCGACCCTGTTGATCGGAGTACACTCTGGGGCATCCCACCATCAATCCCCGCCAAAAAAAATTCCCCGCCCAGATTACGACTCTCGACCGGATATTCAATGACGAGTGCTTCTTCGCAAAAATCCAGCGGCATGTGGATCATCGCCGGACTGGTGTTATTGCTG
>JAGQPO010000931.1 GCA_020426665.1 Planctomycetales bacterium | reverse complement strand
TATTGTCATGAGTAATCACTCGTAGCGGGTAGTCGAGGAAGAAGATCACCATTATATCAATCCAACCGGTCATCGTGGCCGATCCGACGCGATCCCCCCAGCTTTCGCTCGTGCGGTCGAGACAATGAACAATCTCGGGTCGTTGTGTGACCCCAAGTCGCAAGCCCAGCGTGCGACACAGCAGAGTCCGACTCGTCTGAATGCCAATCGGCATTGTTCAGCGGCTGTCGAAATCAATTTCAACCGTCCCTTCCGCAGCAAGTGTGCTTTTCTCCTTCAACTCACTGGCGGCAATCGCACTGAGCGTTATCGCAACGTCGGCGTTGTCAAAATCAAAGGTCCGCGTGACGACACGCTTATCGTCATAAAGAACCGTCGACGCATTGTTTGGCAAAGGAGACGGCAGAACTCGAACGGAACCCGGTTCGCGCTGTTCTCCATACTGTTCCGTCACTGTCAGGCGAATTCCACCAGCCGCATTGACCACTCGCTGCGTTCGAAAGGAAACACCAGGCAATTCGCCGGACGTGAACGCTTCACCACTCTCGGTAGGAATCGCTACACCGGCAAGCCGTTCCTCACCGAACCGCAACCAAGCCTTGACCTCTACCTTGTCGTACTCCTGGGCAAAGTCATCGATGCGACACAATAAGATTGGAATCGGTTGTCGAACTTGGAACTCCGGTAAACTGAATGTGTACGTTTCCTTTGACGATCGACTGGAACGTCGACTGTCGATACCGGTCAACTCGACCCAAACGTCTGACGGACGCGGTGAGAACTTTCCGTTCCCACGCCCGCCGCTTGCACTTTCGATCGCCAACTGCATCGTCAACTGGCGGTTTTCGCGTTTACTGATCGGCCCGGCGCTGACCACAAACCGACTCGCATCGCTAAGTGTCGTGGGGATCGCTTGTAGCTGAGTAAATTGATAATCGAACGGTCGATGCATCAATCCACTTTCCGCTAACGTCATTTCAAACTGCTCGCCACCTTCCACTTTTACGTCAGAGCTTTCGTCGACCGGTCGACTTGAATCCGGCACCGTTGCGCGAATCGAAAAGGACTCCGCCGGCAAGACGGGTTGACCACTCAGTGTCGCTACTCCGGCCGGAGGCCACTCAGATATCGCCACCAGAGCCTCGAATGCCCCCTGGATGCTCGCCTCTTGGCGATTCCTTTCCCAGACGACTTGGGGTTTTGAGCGAACGTTTTTCAAATGAGTGATCAGGTCCTTGCCGTTGGCAGCGGACAACACGTCGGCCCCTTGAAAATCTTTGCTCAGTTGCGAGTCGGAATCCAAGTATTTGACGATCGTCAATCGGATGTCCTTTTTACGCGTCTGATAGTCGGTCAATGCAGCCTGTCGCGAGTCCTCGACCGAGACATTCTTAGTACTGATGACGTTCGGTTTTCCATCGGTCAGTACAATGATGTGTCCTCGCCGACGACCAAGTTGTTCGTACGCTTTTTGGATCGCGAGGTAGGTTGGTGTGGTCCCGATGGCGCCAAGATTTGCGATTTGTTTTTTAATGGCTGCCAATTGAGGATTGTCGAGCGGATTGATCGGTACCCCCACGCGAACGTCGAAGTTTGGGTTATGTGGAACGCGTTCGTCGGGAACGATCAACCCGGCCGGCTTCACTTCGCGTTCATCAAATTTAATCACGCGAAGCTTTGCCTTGCCGTCGTCTTGGACGGTTCGGATGATCGGCTTCTTGGTCGCCGGGTCTATTTCTTCTTCAAAACCGTATCGATCTCCGAACACAATCAGACCGACTTCGACGTCTGCGTCCAAACCGTCCAGAAATTCGGACACGGCATTTTGTGCAACTGCCAATCGGGACATTCCATTCGGAGTTTCCGCGCGCATCGACAGAGAACAATCCAACACCAACAACAACCGTTCTGGTTCTGGATTTTCACGAACGACCCGCACCAACGGAGGCCCGTATTGAGGCAGCGTGAATACAGTGCGTTTCCCACCTGTCAGCGCTTTGAATGCGATTCGTCCGGAACGTCGCATCCCACGATAAAACAGCCCTGCTTGAATCGCGGCTTCATCTTCTGGAAGATCCGTCGCGACAAACATCGGCACGTCGATCGTTTGGTCCGCCGACTGTTTAACCAGCACTGCCTTGAATTGATCACCGCGCTCGGACCAAACCGACGCATACCCGACCGGGATTGAATCGGGGCGATCCAGAATAAAGTCAACATCTTTCCCCACGACAAACTTCAATAGAGTTCCGTCACGGTACTTTTCGGCAGGCTGCGGCTTCAAAGTAGACGACGATCCGGCAGCCGCG
>JAGQPO010000930.1 GCA_020426665.1 Planctomycetales bacterium | reverse complement strand
AATGAAAATACGGTGCCGTCGTACGTCCACACCGTTGATCGTTTCCTGTTTTACTCTCCAGAAACTGGCCTTCGATTTCAACTTCCATTCCGGATAAAACGGGTACGTTGTGTAGACCGTGACTTGATGTCCCCGATCCACCAGCGACGCGCACATGTCCGATGCGATCGCAGCGATACCGACGCAATCCGGTTCGTACATCATGCTGATAACGAGCAACTTTAGTCGTTGTTGATTTGGCATTGCTCTGCAGATAACGACTTGTGCGGAAGTTTGTCACGAGACTCCGGAGGGACAGCGCTGCTTTGAATGGGATTCCCATTAAACCGCGATGTTTCCGAACGAATTCGCCGCTTGGCGCTGCCGCCACGCAGTACAACAAAAGTGGTACGAAACAAAATTTTCAGGTCCAACCGAATCGACCAGTTACAGACGTAATAGGTGTCCCATTTTTGAAACGCATCAACGGCACCATCATTCCGGCTGGAAACCTGCCATTGCCCCGTGATTCCCGGAGGCATTTCAACGCGTAGACGTCGAAATTCTTCACCGAAGTGATCGACGTGATATTGGGGTAACGGCCTGGGACCGACCAAACTCATTTCGCCTTTCAATACATTCCACAACTGGGGCAACTCATCCAGTCCCGTGGTGCGGAGGGCGTTTCCGACCCATGGAATCACACGAGGATCGTTCTGCAATTTAAACGTCGTGATCCATTGATGCACTAAATCGGGATGTTGCCCCAAGTATTCATCAAGTCGATGTTCGGCATCGACAAACATCGTGCGGAATTTCCAAATACGAAATGGCTTACCGCTTTTTCCCAAGCGACTTTGGCCATAGAACACCGGCCCTTTTGAAACCAACTTGATCGCGACAGCGATCACTATCAACACCGGCAGAATACTGACCAAAATGATCGCCGCCAATGAAACGTCCATCAGGCGTTTGACGTGCCGTCGCGACGTCGATTGATACGCGTTTGCCGCTGCGATTGAACACGTCTCCGTCGGATCGCCTACTCCGGCGTCGACCTTGTCGAACCGATACGATCGGACGGGCGCGCAATCGCGTCGATTCGAATCCGGCTTACGATTTGGTTCAATCAGTTTCACTTGCCATCCTCATGCTGTCTGTCGCGCGATTGGTCCATGCCGGACTGCTATCCCGCCACAACCTCCGGTTCGGAACGCAAACTTGGATGAACGTTGACATCGGATGACGCGTATTCGGCGTGAACCATCGGGCATTGTTTCATCATCGCGCCACTGATCCGATTCACAACGATACCCAGGACGTTGGCGCCGACTCGTTCCAGCATCCCCAGTGCCGATATCGCACGTTGTCGACTGTCGCGGGTAAGCGATAACGTCAGAACGATTCCGTCGGTTTGTGAAGCGATGACGCATGCATCGGAACTGACCAACATCGGTTCTGTATCGATCAAGACATGGTCGTATGAATCGCGAACCAAATTCAACAACTCGCCGAACCGTGGTGACGTGAATAGTTCACAGGCACCGTCGGGAAGTAACCCGGCGGGCAACAGCGACAAGTTTTCCACCGCGGTCGGTCTGATCACATCCTCCGGTTCGACATCCGTTGCAATAAGCGCAGCCAATCCGGATTCTGCGGGAGCCAAACCAAACAATTGCTGCTGTTGCTGTCTCCGCAAATCGGCATCGATCAAAAGCACACGTTTCCCCGTCTGGGCCAGACTGACCGCCAAATTCGATGCCACGGTGCTCGCGCCGTCTTGCGGGCTGGGGCCGGTCACTTGGATCACGCGTGACGTTTCGTCGACGTCGCCAAGGATCAGCGACGTTCGCAGGGATCGAAACGTTTCGGACGTCGCCGACCGTGGTTCATAAAACGCACAGAGCATCGGATCGGGAACCGCATCACAGAACTCGGAAACGCGGTCTGTGTTGTTCGATCCACGGAACTGGGGAATTCGCCCGACTACCGGAATCCCTAATTGTTGCTGAACGTGCTCACATGATTGAAACCCTCCATCCCAAAACTCCGAAACCAGGGACATCAGACATCCCAACACGATCCCGACAAACATGGATGCCGGCAGAATGATTCTGCGGCTTGGACTGACCTTTTCGCCGATCCGGGGCGGCGCGATCACTCGAGTTTCGAAGCCGCCGAAATCTTTGACCAAACTGGCCTCCTGCAATCGGCTAAGAACAACGTCATACAAAGCCTCCGTCCTTTCGATGTTGCGTTGGAAGCTTTCATCCTTGACCTGGAAAATACTGTGCTGTTTGGCAACCTCGTGTTCTTGGTCATAAAGGTCGGTCAACAGCTCTTTCGAGATCTCGATGTATTTCAGCTCCTGCTGCAGATAATTCCGATACACATCGACCAAGTCCGTTGCCGCCGATGACGATCCGGAAACCAATTGGTCACCGGCGTCGGGGACATGAGCCGCCGTCGGCAAAATAAAGAATCGACGCGTGTCGGCAATCCGTTGGCGCATCGTCAAAACGTGTGGGTGATTCGGCCCGTAGTGTTCCAATAACCGTTGTTCACCGTCGACCAATTGAATCAATTGGTTCTCCAGCGTGGTTGAAACGGCAGACGAGCCATCGGTCGCAGCCGACAGCTGACGCAGCTCGGAGACGATTGTCAACAACTGGTCATAATCGCTGCCGTCGCGTTGTGCCTGATCCAGGGCGAGCAATTGTCGCCGGACTTCGGCCTCGCGTAAAAGTAACGCTGACCGCTGTTGCTCGATGGTGGTTAATCGATCTTGTAATGGATCCACCTCGTCGGTTCCCTTGGAAACCAGTGGCGAGGCCTGGCGGAATTGGCTGTAGAATTCTTCCTGCTCCGCGAGATCCGTCTTCAACAAGTCGCGTGCCTGCATGATCAGCGCAACGGTGTTGTCGGACATCCCATGGTAAACTTCGGTGTGGAAAGCCTCGTAACTATCCAACAATGCCCGCACCACGATCGGACAATCTTCGGGAACGCTACATCGGTACGCCAGCGTCATAATGCTGTCCGCACTTTCGCCCAGGTCCCGCGATCCCCCTTCGACCTCCAAGTCAGAAATGATCACATCCACCAGATCCTCGTCGGGGTCTTCCAGGTCGGCGAAACATTCCAACGACGCCAGGTTAGAAGCACTGATGGCGCGTTCGACGATCAACGGACTGGCGATGACGGCCAGGTGAGTCGCCAAATAATCTTCGAACCCGGACTCATAGTGAATGTCTCCCGTAACGGCCTGAGGGCGTTTACGAACGACCAACACGTCGGCCGTTGACTCGTACATCGTTATCGCAAGACTGCAATACACTGCTCCCAGGGCGACGAAAACAACCGCAAACCAGATAATCCAGCCTCGGCGGCGCCAAAACAGTTCCAACAAATCAATGGTCGAATCGGTACGCCGAAAACCGAAGGCACCGCCGCCATCACTGCTGCGCCGTCCTGTCGTCGATTTCTTTGTTCCCATTATGTTGCCCGCCTGCATCTAATTCCCCTGATCAAATAATTCAGAAGTCATACCGACCGTCGACAATTGCTCGGCGAGCTCTGTGAAATTCGCGATCGAGTCACGCAGATCCTTTGGATTCTGTTTGACGCTTTCCGCGACCGGTGGGCGTTCGGGTGGATCGACGCCTAAGAATTTAAAAAGGTTTTCTTGGACAGTGGTTTCAAACAATCTTTCGTAATCGATCTCGACTACGAACTGATTTCCCCAATCCAAGGACATCAACAACTTGTCGTAAAACTGCTTGTTACGTTCGATGTGTTCGAACAAGTCCGCAACGTCGACTCGAATGCTCGGGCGCGGCATCACCAAGTCCTGTCGTGAATAGACTTCCCATTGATCCGTTTGCTGGGCGATTCGCTCGGAAACGAACGTCTTGATCCGATTCTTGCGGCGAAGCACGATCTTTCGCACCCCGGGATCTGCTACCACGCTGTTCAATACGTCGGTGTTTTGGCCGCGTGTCCATTTGAAACCGACGCACGACCTTTCCGCCCCCGATTGCCAAACACGATCAAGAAAATCAGACCAGTTTTCGTCGCGGTCATGCAGTGAATCAACATCCAATTCACGACCACAATAATCCCTCGCCGTGAACACACCGCGGGGATTGAAAACTTCGTGATGACACAGGATCTCGGGATGTGAATTCAGCAACGTGCATAACAAATTGCTTCCGGTGCGCGGAGCAGCCAAAATCACAAATCGAGTGACGGAAGCCTGCATGACTACGCCCCCACCGGTGTAACGGGCGGTGCCTGGCAGGGGCGGATCAGGCGGCTGGGGTGCAACCGCTGTGTCATACTCCGCAGCGTATTGATGACACTTAGATCATTCGCACGCACACGGTAGGCGACGCCATCGTAAGAGACCGCGACCAAATCGTCGCCGCTTCGCGCGACGGCGCTAATGCCATTTTCCGCGATCTGAGACGTCAAGACGTCACCGGTAACCAGGTCCACACGCAACAGTGCGCCCCAATAATTTGTCACAATCACTGTTTGCGGATCTAAAAAGCAGACTCCTTTAGGAGACCGGTGCCCCAAGGAGAACGAATGCAAAAGTCGCCCGTCATCGATCCGATAGACCTTGACGGTAAAATCACGCGAAACACTGGTGATCAATTCTCCGCTGGGATCGATATCCACGTCATCGACGATCGCCATATGACCGGGAAACCGTTGCACCAGATTGCCGTCAAAATCCCAGGCCAACAGCGCACCGTCGGCGCTGCAGCTGACGCCGAGCGAACGGGCCGGATGAAGCCGTAATGCTTTGACCGCCCCTTCATGAACACGAATCGTTTGCAGGACTTCGCCATTACGATCCACTCTGACGATGGCTCCGCTGTAGCAAGCAACGAACGTCTGTCCCTGGTATCCAGGTTGGTGCGCGACCCGAACACAATTGATCGGCCCCTCGCCGAGCGCGACTTCGATTTCGTTCCCAAGCGAATGGTTCTGCTTATCAAAAAGGTGAAGCTTCTGATCATGCGCGCCGGTGACCACCAGGGAGTATTCATCGTCCATTGTCACGGCATTGGCGAGCATTCGGCCTGACGCCGGCTCAACTTCCACCTCCCATTTAGCATCCGTATCGGTCAGCCTGCCCAGCCGGACAAATCCGTCGTCGCTGACCGTTGCGATTTCACTTTGATCATTCGCCGAGACTTCGTTCAGACAGACGTTGCCTGTTCCACGTTCACCCATTTCACCCAAACATTTACCGGTCTGCCCATCCCAGACCAAGACGGTACCGTCAAAGGTACCGGCCAAGATTCGATCACCTTCGGGAGTCCAATTGAACGACCGTTCCCACGTCGTCGCCTTGCGTTCCAGCGCGACCTTTAAACTGAAATCATCGGCATTCCAGACAAGGATCTTCTGGTCATAGGCCGCCGACAGGATGTCTCCGGTAACCGGTGAGGTGGCAACTTTCTTGATTCCCGATCCATGAGCACCGATCTCGGCAAGGGTTTCCGAGCTATCGATTCCGAACACACGAATCACGCCGTCATCACAACCCAAAACGGCGCGTCCGTGAATCGCATCAATGGCGCAACTGTCCGTTTCGTTCTCGAAGGGACCCCACATTTTCACCAACTCACCGGTCGCCAAGTCCCAAACCCGCAACGTCATGTCATCACCAGACGTGTAAATCCGTCCGTCGCTGTAGACCACCGACAAGACGTCTTTCTCGTGCCCCTCAATGACACGAGAAATGGCGCCTGTCGAAAGATTCCACACCAGGATCCTCCAATCTCGCGACACCGAAACACCAGTTTCATCGTCGACAAAAATAAAATCCTCGACATCGTCACTGTGCCCCAGCAACACTTGGCGAAGCTCCCGTTTCACCAAATCCCAAATGTAGACGGTGTAATCCGAGGACGACGATGCGGCCAGCGTGCCGGCGCTGTTGACGGTGATCTTGTTGGCCAGATGGTCGTGGTATCCCAGTAACTCCATGCGGCCGGACTGAAGATCGACATAGGCGACTGCGCCGTCATAGGCTGAACTTACGGCAGCGTTCTTTCCGGGAATCCCTGCCACACAGGTAACCGGCCCGCGATGACGTACGAATTTCTCGTTACGGTTTGCGTCCACCACTCACTACCTCATTTTGGATTGATTGCTATTTCTGTGTCTGATACTACCGGCGATATGATTTTCCGCCGAGCGCTACATTCTCAATTCAACTTTGGACATTCTGAACGGATTCAAACTGGTTGCTTCGGAGCGTTGATAGGCCTCCCAATACTCACCCGCAAGGACCGAATTGACATTCATGTTGTTGTCGTCCGATCCGTACAAACTCAGTTCCGGGTTGCGGCGGCTGATCTGCCGAATGAACCGTTCATACATCTGCTTTCGTTCGTCCAGCGAGTAAAACCAGTTGCCGTACATCGTGAAGAACGCATTACTCCACCAGATCACTGCATTGGGATCATCCGAAATCTTCTCGGTCAACAAAGACGGATCGACCAACAAATTGCAGCAAATGAACTCGTGCGGAATCTGCACGTAAGCCCGCCAGTGATTGCGAAAATTTTCAGCGCCTTCCCATTTGTCCAATTCCTGCTCCCACATCTGCTGCATGTCCGACCGCGTCACATTGTCCGGCGTCAGGTCGCCCCACAGTTGATAGAAGGTCTGGGGATGCGGAAACTCGCGCGTCAATTGGTCAATGAAGTCGGGAAAATCTTCGCCGTCCCAATGGTCGACCATGTACCGCTTGGTCGCCAAAGCGCTGGGGCTGTAATCAAAGTACACCATCCTGGTCGAAGCATCGAAACCATGCGTTTGCAAAATTCGATTCGGTTTAAATCCTGCCGCCACACAATACAAAGCACTGATCGGTGGTTTAAATTCTTCCCGCGGTTTTTCGATGTCGGCATAGGACTCGATATTCCACAGAAACACGCCGTTTGGTGCTCCGGTCGTTTGTGGGTAGACCATGTTCAGGAAGGCGACTTGGTCTTCACCTAATTCAGGATCACCGGAATCGCGGTCGTACGTTTCGATGCCATGACCAAGATAGGCGGCAAAAGCACGGGTGCGCGCAGGGCATTCGGAAGATAGATCCAGGATGCCGCGGCACACGTCATCATCGAAGCCGTACACCGGAAGATCATGGGCAAGACTTGCGGCGATCAAGTTCCAACCGGAAAGTGCCGGCCGCTTCTTTTCGTGTTGCCCCGTTGGTGACAACACCGAAATCGAATCATCCACGTTGCAACATTGCACTCGGGGAAGGTCGATCGGATCGGGGCAATCCAGTTCGTAACGAGGCGCGGACAGTTGATTGTATTTTTCCAGATTCACCAGCAAACAAGAATGTTCAAACCCGAACCAGCGTTCGGAATCACCGACAATCTTACCAGCGACTAGAAAATCACCAGGCGTCGCAAGCTCCGACAGCGCGGTCCAGAGATCGCGTTTTTGCCAGTGTTGTGGCGTCCAGCGTTCAACAATCACGTGGCCGTATGGCAAGACCAAACACCATTGATATCCGAGCGTCGACGCACGCTCCAAAATCGCATCCACGCAGTCGGCTTCGACAATCTCGTCGCGGTAATCATAACGCGACCAAGAAATTGTCAGATCACGATATTTCCGGGCGACCATCGGATCGCTGATCGACTCAGAAATATCCAACACGCCCAGAACCATGGAACCGGCATTCGATTTTAAGTCAATCAAGTTCATTGGTCTCTGTTAGCCTTCACTCTGGCGTCGTGCATCAGCGGCCGGCTGGGGCAGGGCGTGACCGTTTGCGGATTCCAGTCGGCCCCACACGACAACGTCTCCGGACATCGGTTGATAGTGCACATCGTGCAATTGAGGCATGGAATGCGGCATCTGCATCGGATGCACGGCGCGCATCCCACCGACCAATCGAGGTGCGATCGCCACGAGCAGATGGTCGGCCATCTGTGACGCCAGTACGTTGGTAATCACCCTGGCTCCGCCTTCCACCATGACCGATTCGTACCCCATCTGTTTCAGCGTGGGGAATAACCGAGACAGATCAATCAAACCGTCACCTTGCACCGGAACACGAATCACTCGAGCGCCCGCCTTGGCCAATTGGGCGGCTTTGTTAGCACAAGCATCTGGCCCCGTGGCGATAATGGGACGCACACAGGGATCTCGCAAAAGATTCGCGTCAAGCGGAAACCTGAGGCGACTGTCAACAACCACCGGCTGAGGATTGGCCCCGGTCGTCAGTCGAACGGTCAGACGCGGATCATCGCACAAAACCGTGTTGATACCGACCAAAATTGCATCATGTATCGCGCGAATCTGATGTGTCAATTTTTGAGTGTGACAGTTGCTCAGCTGTAACGTGCCGCCGCCGATTGGCGCGATGCACCCGTCAATGCTTTGGGCATACGTCAGCGTGACGATCGGCGCCGCGCGCTCCGCATCGCTACTCCGCAAATGCCTTAATCGATTTCCCAAACGTTCGATAACGTCGATCTGGCGCACCATAAGATTGTCAACAGTATTCATGATGTCGCTGATTCATTCCGAGACTTGTGTACAACCCATGGGACCAATGTTCGTGACGGCGAGTTTCTATTGTTTACGGGTTCACACGGGGTGACAGGATCTCCAGAAGGTGGCCAAGTCGATCGGCTTTCGTACGAAGGTAATCCTGGTTTTCGGGTCGCGGCGTCACCTCATGGGGGATGCGTTCAATCACCTGGATTCCCCCCAATTCAAGCCCCGATACCTTTTGCGGATTGTTGGTCAATAACCTGACGCGGTGGACGCCTTGGTCTCGCAGGATCGCGGCCGCCACCGAATAGCTACGATCATCAACCGGAAGCCCCAGATGCAAATTCGCATCGACCGTATCGAGCCCACCGTCCTGCAGCGCATAAGCATGGACCTTATTTGTCAGCCCGATGCCACGGCCTTCCTGACGTAAATAGACCAGACTTCCTCGCCCTTCCTCGGCGATCGTTTCCAAAGCAAATAACAATTGCTCGCGGCAATCGCATCGCACCGATCCAAAAACGTCTCCTGTCAAACACTCCGAATGGATACGGACCAACAGCGGCGATCCGGCTGCCTCACCCAAACTTAAATAGACGTGCTCGCGCCCACCAACATCCTTGTAAACCGTCATCCGAAACTCGGCATAGATGGTTGGCAGTCGCGCAGAGCAAACGCTGACCACTTCTTGCTTGGCAGTCTGATGCTGACTCATTCGCTCTCTCTAAGATAGAAACAATCACGTTGACGAATCCGGTACGAACAGGATGCGTCGAAACGGGAGTGCACACACCGTTCCACCCGGCCAATTACCGAGAGCCGCATCGAAGCAATGACGAATAGCCTGAATCTCAGGATTGCCTCGTGAATCGCGATTTAGACGTTAATTGAGTCCGTAATCCGCGTCAACAATTATGGCCGATGATGCGCTCGTGTGGCGCATCCTTGTGCGCGTTAGAAACGACGATAAGCGGACGGAACGGAAAAGCGAGCACACTCGCACACCCGCGCCCTGGTGACACTCCTTAAGTGCGAGTCGGCGCCACAGCGTTCGGCCAATCGATCGCGCGTCTTGAGCAAAAATGAACATCGGTCGCACATCGTTCAGTCCGCGGGCGGACAGGACGCGATTCAATGCAAATCTGATCTTGTTTCACGACCGCGGCCCCGGTCTCGGCATCTTCAGCTCCAATCACTTTCACTGTTGCTACCCAAAGGTGTCGCGACATCACGATCGACAAACCAAGGGATCAAGCAATTCAACTGATGTCGGAGCCCCCTACTGGTCGATACAACCGGTATTACCTCTCTAAACCCATCCATCAAAGGAATTGTCGTCCGGCGGATTCATTCAAGCTTGATGCGGCAACATGCAGGTAGATGGTGAAACAGAAAAAATGGCCGATCAGCCGGATCACGCCGCATCGTAAAAGCCTACTGTGGATCGGATTGTCCGTTTGGATGCTGGCATCCTGTTCGCTATCGCGCCGTGCCCAATACCTGGTCGACAGCTCCGCTCCCGAATCAACCATCGGTTGGCCCACGACGGAAAAGCGGTTTCAGGAATCCGAGTACCCGGTGATGCGCGTCGCACTTCCCGCGGTTCCGGGAGCAGAATACGTCAATTTCGACCGAATCTGTATGACGTGCCACAAGTCCTACGTGGAAACCATGGCCCACAACACCCATCGCGGTCAACGGTGCGAAGACTGCCATGGCCCGGGCAGTCTGCATGTGAAAGCACGTGGGAAACAGCCCGGATTGATTCTGAACTTCAAGAGTTTGAAAAAGGCCGAACGATCCGAGGTCTGTTTGAAATGTCACGAAAAAAGTCAATGTGAATCAACGGCCTCTTGGCGAGTCTCGGCTCACGCGCACCATGGCGTTGCTTGTACCGATTGTCACTCGGCCCATTACAACGTGCCACCTGGAACCGAGAAGTACGACCCCGCCATCGCCGGTCTACCGCCCGAGGCCCAACAGGTCGCTTACATTCAAGACCCAGAACCTGCACCGGTGGAGATTCTGTCCGAGGCGGCCCTGGCGTCGATTCGCGCGGAGTCGCGTCACCTGGGCGCCGACGCGCCGACGCTTTGTTATCAGTGCCATGACAGCATGGCGCAGTATGAACATCTGGCGCACCCCCACCAAATGTTGGGCCCCAATAAGTTCTCCTGTGAAACCTGCCACGATCCACACGGCAAAGTCCGTCAAGAGACACGCACCGATCTGTGTTTGGAATGCCACCAAAACGCACCGACGATGGCCTGGCATTCTTCGTCACACAGCATGAACGGCGTGGCCTGTACCGATTGCCACAACCCCCATCCGTCGACGTTTGTAAGCGAACCCCGCTCGATCTCACACACCAGCGTTTCGCGCCCACCACGCATGCCAATGTCGGTCGATGAGCCGAATGTCTGTTACAAGTGCCATCCGAAAGTCTACGCGGAAAGTTCCATGCCCTCGCACCATCCGATCAAAGAAGGCAAGGTGACCTGCTCGGATTGTCATGACGGCCACGGCCAGGCCGAGGGAAACTTAAAGGAACCGACACTCAATCAACTTTGCTATCGGTGTCATGCTGATAAGCAAGGACCCTTCGCGTACGAGCATGCGCCGGTCACACAGGACTGCGGAATCTGTCATTCACCGCACGGAACCGTTGCAAACAATCTGCTGAATCAACCCGCGACGTTCATTTGCTTGAGATGCCATTCGGGCCACCGTGTCGGCCCGACGTCCGGTGCACACACGTTTGGCAATTTGCCGGATGTCGGCAACAACGCCGGCATGCAGAAAGGGTTCTTCAGTAATTGCACCGAATGCCACGCCCAGATCCACGGCAGTGATTTGCCGTCACCAAATAATCCGCACGCTCTGTTGAGGTAGACAGCCGGGGCCAAAGGTCCACGTGCCTGGCGAACAACATGAAGTTAGAGTTCAAGAAACGCTCACCGGCACAGGCTTCTCTGCTGGTGATATTACTGATCTCTCCAACCTGGCTAATGGCCCAGTCGCCGACTGCTGCGCCGATCGATACCGTCAATCTGATTACGTCGGAACCAATCCCGCCTCCGCCTCCGTTGGTCGACTTGTTTTCTACCGATCCACCAAGCGTAAATCAGTTGACGGCGCGACCACTGGTTCCAATTCCCCAGCCCGATGACGTTGATCCATTGGACGTGACCAAGGGCATTGAAACCGGTCCCGACAGCCACTATTGCCCGCGCTGTGGACTGGCCAAACCCGAATGGGCAAAGCAAAGCATTGGGATTCGCACGCAAGCTTGCCCGACGTGCCGCTGTGACGTTCACGGCCGACCTTCCGATGGACCTGATGTCGCGTTCCGGTTTGGTTGGTGGGGTGTTGAATCCGACGGCAGCCCGGTCAAGGTGGGCGAGTACCAGGATCTCGCATCATCGCCGTTCTGGGATCTCGACGGCGTCTGGACCAACGGACGACGCACATTGGACTTCACACTAACGGGTCTGGACAACGAAGCCAACGATACCCGAGGCTATTTCTATGGCGGTCCCGGTTTGGCCGTTAAATTCGAATACGAACGCTTCTTACGACGACTGGATCACATCCCGTTGTCGGGCTTTGATTTAAACAGCGGGACTCCCGCCGCGACGGACAAGGTCGTCGCGGATGATTTGAATGTCGGCAGCGACTACGCCATTCGCGTCCAAAAGCTGGAAACTCGCGCGAAAGGCCGCCTGACCAATAACCTGAAATGGAAAGT
>JAGQPO010000929.1 GCA_020426665.1 Planctomycetales bacterium | reverse complement strand
AACATCATCAGTTGCCCCAGTTGTTCCCGCGTCGAAAACGAAGCGTTTATCGATTTGGCGCAAAGCGTGAAAGAGATGACCGAGTACGCGAAAGACTACGACATCACGATCGCAGTGATGGGTTGTCGCGTGAATGGTCCTGGTGAAACCGATGACGCGGATCTGGGACTTTGGTGTGGACCGGCGAAAGTCAATTTAAAGCGGGGGACCGAGGCGCTGGGCGCGTTCGGTTATGATGAAATCCTGCCAAAATTACGTGACGAACTGGATGCGATTATCGCGGCAAAATCGCCCGGCTAAACCATCGGCCTCTCACGCGCTCATACCGTGGCGGACGTTCCAGTTGTTAACGGTTATGCTCTTGTTGCTCAAGTGATCGGATCGAGTCGATCTTGTTACGAAGAAAACGTTGCTCGGGTTCCTGATTTGCCAGCGACAATGCCTGTTCAAACGCGGCCAATGATTCGCCGTGCCGGTTGAGTCGTCGCAGAAACTCGCCGCGTGCAGAATGAGCCAAGTAGTAGCTTTGCAATTCTCCGCTGGCTAGGATCTGGTCGACAATTGACAGACCCGACTCCGCTCCTTCACACATCGCGACCGCGACGGCTCGATTGAGTTCTACGACAGGTGACGGTTCGATGCGGAGAAGGACATCGTAGAACGCGACGATTTGACGCCAATCGGTTTGTGCGGGCTGTTTGGCATCCGCGTGGACGGCCGAGATGGCAGCTTGGATCGTGTACTTGCCGATCCGCCGAGTGCGCAGCGAACGTTCGACCAGGTCCTTCCCCTCGGCGATCAACGTCTGGTCCCAAAGGCTACGATCCTGGTCCTCCAGCAAAATCAGATCACCATCCGCCGTCGACCGCGCCTTGCGTCTGGATTCATGCAATAACATCAATGCCAACAAACCGGCGACTTCCGGATGGGGCGATAGATCCAAAAGCAATCGCGCGAGTCGAATCGCTTCGTCCGACAACTCGGTACGGGTCAGGCTTTGTCCGCTTGAAGCGGAATAACCTTCGTTAAAGATCAGGTAAATCACTGACAGAACCGGAGCGAGTCTGTCCGGCAATTCGGTAAGTGACGGAATCGAATACGGAACTCGCGCGTCGCGAATCTTCGTTTTACCGCGAACGATTCGCTGAGCCATCGTTGTTGGAGGGATCAAGAATGCGTGGGCGATTTCCTCCGTCGTCATCCCACACACTTCGCGCAGCGTTAGCGGAACTTGGACTTTCGGATCAATCGCCGGGTGACAGCACGTAAAAATCAATCGCAGCCGATCATCTTTGATGTCCTGTTCCGCCAACGAGTCGTTTGCCGCTTCGATTTCGGCAACACGACCCGCGATCTCACCTTGCAAATCGTTGAAACGTCGTCGCCGCCGAATCGTATCCACCGCTTTAAACCGCGCGGTCGAAACCAACCATGCCACGGGGTTGTTCGGAACTCCGTGATCGGCCCAGTGTTCGACGGCGACGGCAAAGGCGTCGTGCATCGCTTCTTCGGCCAAGTCGAAATCACCGAGTAACCGAACCAGTGTCGCAAACACTTTTCTTGATTCGTTTCGATAGATGTAATCGACTTGAGCGGCTTTGATTTCCATACCTGACTTTATTTCAGTGAATGCAGTCCGATGATGTTGCCTTCGGTGTCGACCGCCAAGGCGATGAACCCATAGGGTCCGATGGAAAACTTTGGCGAGTGGATGGTGCCCCCGGCTGCCTCGACCCGAGACGCCTGGACGGCACAGTCTTCACACGAAAAATAGACCAGTGTTCCATTGCCACGCGGCCCGGATTGCGACATCTTGACGATGGCGCCGGAGGCACCTCCTGCTTCCATATCCATCGGGAAGGCAAGCATTTCGATGTCGGGTGCCGGGGTGTCCAATTTGGTCAACTCGGTCCCCAACACCGTTTCGTAAAACACTTTCGCGCGATCAAGATCGGTAACGTAAATTTCAAACCAGCCAACAGGGTTGCGTTTCATTGTTTTTCCGAGCGAGTGTGACTTGTACAACGGACTTTCGGTCCGTTGAAAACGAATTCTGTCGACGGACTGGAAGTCCTTCGTACCGCATAATCAAACCTTGACGCAGCACTAGCCTGCGGCGTCCGGTTTTGGAAACAGCGGGCGAATTTCAATGGTGCCAAGTTTGGCCGGCGGCAATCGCGATGCAATCTCAATCGCCTCGTCCAAATGATCCACATCGATCACGTAGTATCCGCCAAGTTGTTCCGTCGTTTCCGCAAACGGCCCGTCGGTCATTTGCGTTTGACCGCTGCGCACGCGAATGCTTGTTGCGGTCGTGACCGAATGCAGTGGTTCTGCTGCAATCAATTTTCCTTGCCGCGTCAGTTCATCGGCAATGGTCATCGACTCCAACATGCATTCCTTGCGTTCGTCTTCGTTCCAGCAATTCTCGTCGCCATAAACCAGTAACATGTACTTCATCATTCCATTCCACTTCGATGGGTCACTTTAATGCTAAACTTGCGAGCACCTTGCCTATGGCTGTTGGCCGGGCACCATCACCATCCAGCGGACGCCAAACTTGTCGGTCACCATCCCATAACGTGGTGACCAGAACGTTTTTTCAAGTGGCATGTCAACGGTCCCGCCGTCGGCCAGTGCGTTGAAGACCAGGTCAGCATCTTCTTCGGTTGGAACCGACAGTGTTAGGCGAAACGCATCGAATTTCGAGTCCTCGCCGCAGCCATCGGAGGCCATGATTGTCGTTTTTCCGATATGAAATGTCGCGTGCATGACTTTGTCGGCGTACCCGTCGGGCACCATTCCCTCCGGCGCAGGACTGGGGCTGTCCTTGAAACGCATCATCATCGAAACCGTGGCACCGATCGTTTGCTTGTAATACTCCAGGGCTTCTTCGCATCGCCCGCCGAGGAACAAATACGGATTAACGATCGCGTCTTTCGTAGCACTGCGGCCGCGCAGTTGCCGTTCGTGTTCACGCCATTGCCCCGTCGGGTCCGCGTCGGTGAAGTCCTCGAATTCGAACAGTGGCCGAATTTCGATATCGGAATCCTCCAGCATCGGATTGGGACATCGCTTGACCCACTCGATCGCTTCTTCCATCGAGGTGACGTTCCACAGCCAGAATCCGGCGACCAGTTCTTTTGTTTCCGCAAACGGTCCGTCCATCACGACGCGATCGCTACCGCTGAATCGAACACGTTTTCCTTCGCTGCTGGGCTTTAGGCCTTCGCCTGCCTTCATGATGCCCGCATTAACAAGTTCTTCATTGAATTTGCCCATTTCGGCAATCAATTGCTCGCTCGGCATCACGCCGGCTTCCGAACTTTCGGTCGCTTTGACCATCACCATGACTTTCATTGATTTTCTTCCTGTTGTGGAGCAATCACTTGGTTAGTGCAGCGTCATCCGAAGTTGACGGAGTGACGAATCAGCGATTTTGAAGGTAGTCGAACAGAAAAACGCCGAATCGACTCCAATCTTAGAGAATATCGACAATCCGATAAATTGGATGAGACACGCCAATCAATGACCAAACGCGGTGGCAGAATGCTCGGGCGAATTGGCTAAGATTGAAGGCGAGTTAGAAATGGTTGATCGACAATCTGCGTTCCGTCGATGAACCGCCTACTATGATTCCCCCATGTTTGCTGACCGCGAGTCCCGGTGCAGAAAGATCAGCCGTTTTCTTGTACTGGTCGATTTCTTTCAGAAGTGCACCATCTTGGACACTCCATATCGCGACTCTGCCGGTGTGATCGGCGACAACGATTTGGGTTCCGTCGGGGCTGAACCCAAGTTTGCATCCGGACTGAAGCGGACGATTGGTTCGTCGCGCTGTGACGGAATCGATTTCACAGACAAATTCTCCCGTCGTGGCGTCGATGACAGACGCCATGCATCGACGGCTGTAAACACTGGTGGCCGCCAATTTTCCATCTTGCGAAAACACCAGGGGGCCGTTGACCCGGTATTTTTGACCGTATTCCGTGGGCGTCTCCAATCTGACGTTGCTGCCATCAACCATCACCGTGTAGCGAACGTGTGAGGCTTTGACACCGAAGGTGACAAAACGTTCGTCGGGGGAAACTGCGGGGTACATCGCAGATTCCACGGGCGCAGGACCGTCGAAAAGGACCGAGCCATTTGTCCAGTCCCAAATCCTTAGCCCTGTTGTTTCCTCGGAGCGATCGCCGCGATCCGCATTTTGGTCGTTGAACGGTGCCATTGCA